>NZ_JBFUBY010001449.1:0-401 GCF_056405515.1 Polaromonas sp. P1_G2 | reverse complement strand
GCCATCGGGGGTGAACACCGCCACGCCTTCGGCCAGATGATCGATGGTTTCGCCCTGCACCTTGAGCAGCGTGTTGTAACGGGTTTCGAGATCGACCTTCTCTGTCAGGTTCTCGAACACCCAGGTGGCGCCGCCCTGCGGCCGGGCCGTGGCAAAGACACGCAAGGTCTGTCCATTCGGCAGGTGCCAGAGGTCATTGTGCGGCTCGATGGCGCGATAGACGGAAAGTACGCTTTCCTTCCAGTTCCGCCAGTTGAGCTGCTCCGGCAGCTTGGCCTGGTTGCGCAATTTGTCGAGCAGCTCGCCATGGGTCGGATAGGATTCGAGGAAGGGAATATCGAGGTCCCAGAGCTGGCGGAAGGCCTGATTATAATATTGCAGGCTCTGCCGCTCGTCGAAGA
>NZ_JBFUBY010001448.1:0-401 GCF_056405515.1 Polaromonas sp. P1_G2 | reverse complement strand
CCGCAATCAAGCTTGCGCCGCGCGACCAACACGAGAATCGCGAACTGATCGCGCGTGCCGAACGGCTCTATGCCGAGGTGCTGGACGCCGACCGGGATGCGATCGCCAATGGACTCTTGCACTTCAATGCGGCCATCGACGATCAGCGCATTCGCGATATCGATCGAGTGCGGCAGGAATTCCGGCAGTTCCTCGACAAGTTCGACAAGTTCGTCTTCACCCGGAGCTGATGGCCCTTATGACGACAGGCTATCCCTGGTCGGTCCTTGGCATCGCGCCGACCGATGACGCAAAAGCGGTCCGCAGGGCCTATGCGCTGAAACTGCGCGAGACGCGCCCCGACGAGGACCCCGCCGGATTTCAGAAATTGGTCGAGGCGCGTGACGCAGCGCTTGCCGGGC
>NZ_JBFUBY010001447.1:0-402 GCF_056405515.1 Polaromonas sp. P1_G2 | reverse complement strand
CTGTGTCCGTCTGTGAAAATTTTGCACGAGTGCGTGATGGGCTTGATCTATTTTTTCGGGATGGTCGAGCAGCGCCTGCATCGCCCCGGCCAGCTTCTCGGCATCGGCGGCGACAATCCAGCCCGTGAGCCCATCCGAGACCACTTCCGGCAAGCCGCCATAGGGCGTGGCAATGACCGGTCGCCCGGCCGCCAGCGCATCGATGAGGGCAAGCGGGCTCGGTTCCTCCCAGAGCGAAGGCACGGCGACGACCTCGACTGTCGGATAGAACGCATTGGGGCTGACGAAGCCGACGAATTCGATGTCGACATCAGGCGCCAGCGACAGGATATGAGCCCTCTCCTCAGCGGAGACATTGCCGGCCAATCGCAAACGCACAGTGCCCGGCGCCAGGAGGCTGGC
>NZ_JBFUBY010001446.1:0-402 GCF_056405515.1 Polaromonas sp. P1_G2 | reverse complement strand
GTCACGAGCGCCAGTGGGAACCAATTCTGGCTGAACTTTGAAAAGCCCTCGACGCTCAGAATGCCCGGCGAGAGGAAGACATAGAGCACGACCAGAGCTGTGACGACGATATAGAGTCCCGGCAGTCCGCGATTGCGGCGCCCCTGGACGGCGAGATAGAGATTGCCCGATACACTGATCATGCTGCTTCGCTCCGGGCGAGGCCCATGGCTGCGCCGACGATTGCTTCCTCGCTGGTGGCGCCGCGTTCCAGGCTACGAACAACTCGTCCCTCACTGAACACCAGCACCCGGTCGCAGAGATGCACCAGCTCCGGCGTGTCCGAACTCAAGAGGATGACCAGCTTGCCCTCGGCTGCAAAACCCTGCAGCATCTGGTAGATTTCCCGCTTCGTCTCGTTAT
>NZ_JBFUBY010001445.1:0-402 GCF_056405515.1 Polaromonas sp. P1_G2 | reverse complement strand
ATGGAGAGCGCCGCCGCCATCGGAAAATCCGCCCGCCGGCCGATCTGCAGCATGATGATCTGCGGCAGCACCAGTTCGTTGTTTCCGCCCAGAATCTGCGGCGTGATGTAGTCGCCGATGCAGAGCACGAATGTCAGAAAGGCGCCGGTCATGATTCCCGGCAATGTCAGCGGCAGGATCACATGCCAGAAGGTCTGGAAGGCATTGGCGCCGAGATCGGCCGCGGCGCGGCGGTAATTGGGCGAGAGCTGGATCAGGTTGGAATAGATCGTCAGCGTCAACAGCATGACGAAGAAATGCACGAAGCCGATGATCGTCGCCGTGCGATTGCTGGAGATTTCCAAGGGCTCGGAGATCAGGCCGATGCCCATCAGCGCCTGGTTGATGACACCGCCCTTGGAC
>NZ_JBFUBY010001444.1:0-402 GCF_056405515.1 Polaromonas sp. P1_G2 | reverse complement strand
ATGAAAATGTTTGGAGGCCTCGTCCGGAATCGAACCGGAATAGAAGGATTTGCAGTCCTCTGCGTAACCACTCCGCCACGAGGCCTCATTATTCCAACCGTTAAGCGATAAAGCTTAATTCTCCGTTTTGGATACGGATGCTGATCGAAAATACCAGCGTCCCCGGCGGAATGGGCGGGCTTCTAACAGGAAGGTTCTCTATCCGCAAGCCGCTTTTCGGCCGACGTCCCGTCACCAGCGCATGTTTTTTTCCACAGGACGGTGAAGGGGGTGGATTGGCAGGCTTTTGTGACAGCCATAGCGACGGTGAAGGGAAATTTCGTTGGTTTTTTGAAAAAACCGCTTGGCAAATCGAGAAAGCATTTGTATTAGCCCTGCCAACGCTGCGGCAACGCAGACACT
>NZ_JBFUBY010001443.1:0-402 GCF_056405515.1 Polaromonas sp. P1_G2 | reverse complement strand
GTTTGAGATTGTCGCGCAGCACGCGGCGGAAATCGAGGTCGCTGGCGATGCGGAAGCGGCTGTGGCGGCGGCGGTCGACAACGCCGGAAAAGGCCAGCGCCAGGTCGCGCGACAGCTTTTCCATCAATTGCCGCACCACGTCCTGCACCAGCTTGCGGGCCATGATGAGCACGTCGGGCGACATCAGGTGCTTGGTGCGCAGCACGGCCTTCAGCAGCGTCTCGTTGGGCTCGGCGCGCGACAGCACATCCGGATTGGTCACCACGTCGTCGATGGCATAGTGCTCGATCGCATCGCGCTCCAGCCGCTCGATCGTCTCTTTCGGGAAGAGCCGATGGATGTCGTTGATCCATTGCGGCGTGGTCAGCGCCGAGCCTTCGCGCCCGCCCTGGCGGCTGATAT
>NZ_JBFUBY010001442.1:0-402 GCF_056405515.1 Polaromonas sp. P1_G2 | reverse complement strand
GGCCTTTGGTTTACAACGCAAGCGGATTCTGTGAGGGATCCAGGATGAAAAACGCGTTGCCCGATATCCTCCGATCCGGAAGAACTCGTTCGTCAGTGTCGAAATGCGAGATGCCAGAGGTCATCGCAATCACTGGTGATTGGTAAGGAAATCCTTTAATATTCTGCTGCTTATAGAGAAATGAGGTTTTCGCGGTCGCCGGCTGCAAACCTCGGCGTTTGGTCCTCCGCCTGTCTTTGCATCCACGGAATCCACCGATTTTTCGGTTGCCGACGTAAATCCTGGCGATATTTCGCACAATGAACCACTGGAATTCCTGTGCGACTGTTGGTAAACGTGGTTCAGTTCCGGGTCAGATAAGGATCGTCCTGCATGCCAAGACTTGTTGCGTCAGACATTGCC
>NZ_JBFUBY010001441.1:0-402 GCF_056405515.1 Polaromonas sp. P1_G2 | reverse complement strand
GGCTCGCCCCGGTCAGCGCCAGAGCGATGACATAATGCAGCGGCCGGCGCGCGCGGGCGAACAGGGCGGCGAAGCCATAGGCGAGACCCG
Organism: Polaromonas sp. P1_G2; assembly: GCF_056405515.1. Classification (NCBI taxonomy): domain Bacteria; kingdom Pseudomonadati; phylum Pseudomonadota; class Betaproteobacteria; order Burkholderiales; family Comamonadaceae; genus Polaromonas; species Polaromonas sp. P1_G2. The sequence goes on along the minus strand of NZ_JBFUBY010001441.1, from coordinate 312 downwards.
GCAGGAGATAGGCAAGGAAAAGCAGGTTGAAGACCGGTATCTTGCCGGTCGGCTCGCCGGTGAAATAGGGGTTGAGGCCGACATAGTGAGCGAAAATCACGAAGGCCATCGAGACATAACCGACCGCCATCGAGCCAGTGCGGAAGACGATGCTCGGCTGCCGCAGGTCGAGCGCCATCAGCGTCACCGAGGCGCCGATGGTGAGCAGCGTGTAGATCGACTGTTCGCCGAGCGTCGGCGTCGCGTCGTTGAGCACGCCGCCATTCATCGCGTGACGGACAAGGATGGCGATGGTCAGCAGCGCAAACAGGC
>NZ_JBFUBY010001440.1:0-402 GCF_056405515.1 Polaromonas sp. P1_G2 | reverse complement strand
GGCATGCACTTCGAGAAGGGGAAGCTTGCCTTCGAACTGCTCGAATCAATTTCTTTTGACGATTCCGGACCTGGTCATTTCGATATCATCAAGAACATCAAGAAAATCGGCATTGAAGTCGAGATCGATGATTTTGGAACTGGCCATGCTTCCATTGTCAGCCTGCTGGAACTGGCGCCTAGCAGGCTGAAAATCGATCGCAAGCTGGTCGGCCCGATTGTAAACTCTATTTCGCAAAGAAAGCTTCTGTCGTCGATTATTGACATGGCCAGATCCCTGAACATCGAGGTCGTTGCCGAAGGCGTTGAAACCTCACAGCATATCAAGGTTCTGCGAGAATTGGGCTGCCATGTCCTGCAAGGCTACGCGATAGCGAAACCCATGTCGTCGGAAGAGTTTATC
>NZ_JBFUBY010001439.1:0-403 GCF_056405515.1 Polaromonas sp. P1_G2 | reverse complement strand
CCTCCTCGGTGATGGAGATCGTGCGCGCGCTCAGGCCACGGATAGTGCCGACCGGCACCATAATCTGCCGCAAGGGCGACAAGGGCGACCAGATGTTCTTCATCGTCGATGGCAGCGTCATCGTTGCCACGCCGAGTCCGGTCGAGCTTGGCCCAGGCAGTTTCTTCGGCGAGATGGCGCTGGTGACCGGCGAGCCGCGCTCGGCGACCGTCACCGCGACAACCGAGGTGTCGTTGCTGTCGCTCCATGCCGAGGATTTCCAGATGCTCTCCTCGAGCAGCCCGGATATCGCCGACATCATCCGCAAGACGGCGCTGGAGCGGCGGGGCGACCCGAAGGCGTGATCACGACAGAACGCCGCGTGCCGTACGCCGCGGCATCTTTGCGCTGCGCCCATCTGGAG
>NZ_JBFUBY010001438.1:0-403 GCF_056405515.1 Polaromonas sp. P1_G2 | reverse complement strand
TGGCTCGACAGGTTGCATCCAGAGGACCGTCCGCGCATCCTCGACGCCATCACGCGACAGAACGACGGCAAGCTGGCGATAAACTCCTTTGAATACCGCGAACGGCACCGGGATGGCCATTGGGTCTGGATCCTCAGCCGCGGCAGGCCGGTCGAATGGCGGGCCGACGGCAGCGTGGCGCGCATCCTTGGCACCGATACCGATATTTCGGCGCTCAAGGAGGTCGAACTCGCCCTTGCGCAGGAAAAGGAGCGTCTGCTTGTAACCTTCCGGTCGATCGCCGAAGGGCTAGCCTGCGTCGACTCCACCGGAATCATCACCGATTTCAACGCGGCGGCGGCCGAAATCACCGGCTGGACGCCGGAAGACGCCATTGGGCGGTCGGTTGGTCAGGTTCTAGACC
>NZ_JBFUBY010001437.1:0-403 GCF_056405515.1 Polaromonas sp. P1_G2 | reverse complement strand
GGCGAGGATCAGCCGCTTCTGCCCGGCCTTGAGCATGACTGAGGCCTGGCGGATATCGGCCACTGTCGTGCCCCAGGCGCCGCCCTCGACCAGTTGCTTGGCCAGCGCCGGAACCATCGGCGTCTTTGAATGCGGCGCAATCTCCAGTCCGTGGCTGCGGACATAGCGCATCATCGCGGCGATATTGGCTGCAAAGGCATCACGGTCGAGCGAGATCAGCGGCAACGACATCGCACCATCATAGGGCTGCCAGCCCCGGGCGGCGACATCGTCGATCGAAACCGGCACATGACCGGCCGGAAAGCCACGGACGCGGTCGTCGAGCATGGTGGAGGAGAGGGAGAGATCAGACATATGCAGATACCATCATCTTGAACGGGCCTCGCGGCCGGAAATCAACAGC
>NZ_JBFUBY010001436.1:0-404 GCF_056405515.1 Polaromonas sp. P1_G2 | reverse complement strand
GGTGCATATCGACAAGCCGCCGAATGGCGTGGCGCTCATCTCGCTCGGCCTGCTGCTGCTCTCGCTTGTCGTCGTTGTCCTGCTGGCCAAGACGCTTTCCTATCCGCTCGATCGCGGCATTGCCGCGGCCGGATTGCCGAAAGCCTTTGTCGGCGTGGTCATCGCCGCGATCGTGCTGCTGCCCGAGGGGATAGCCGCGGCAAAGTCAGCGATCCGCAACCAGCTGCAAAACAGCATCAACCTGGCGCTCGGTTCGGCGATCGCCAGTATAGGCCTGACAATTCCGACCGTGGCAGTGGTTTCGCTCGTCCTCGGCAAGGACCTCGTGCTCGGGATCTCCTCCGCCAACATGACGCTTTTGGCCCTGACACTGTTCGTCAGCACGCTGACGCTCGGTACAGGCC
>NZ_JBFUBY010001435.1:0-404 GCF_056405515.1 Polaromonas sp. P1_G2 | reverse complement strand
AGCTGGGCTGCCGGAGCCTGAACGACAGCAGCGATGCGGGTAGCCGGGGTTTGGATCATACCCAGCAGTCTCGCACGCAGTTCGTCCAGCGACGGCAACGTCGCAAGTGCTTTTACGCCTTCGGCATCGAGAGCCGTCGCGCCCATGGCTCCGCCGATGATGACCAGCTTGTCGTTGGTCTTGGCGAAATCAGAGGCGATCTTGGGAGCCGTAATCGGATCATTCGCATAGCAAATGAGCGTCTGGCCCTTGAAAAGATTGTTGATCTTTTCAGACTCCGTGCCCTGAAGAGCGATCTTGGCCAGGCGGTTCTTCGCGACCTTGACGGTGCCACCCTGTGCGCGCATCTTCGAACGAAGATCGTTCATCTGCGCGACGGTGACGCCGGCATAACTCGCCACGAC
>NZ_JBFUBY010001434.1:0-404 GCF_056405515.1 Polaromonas sp. P1_G2 | reverse complement strand
GACCTCGCCTTCCTGCTCGCAGATGCTGGCTCCGGCAAGGAACGCCGCACGCTGCTCGTCGACGCGGAGACCGGCGAGGAACTGAAACCGGAAAACACCAGCCTGCTGCCGGGACCGGCGGCGGACGACGAGGATCGTGAGCGCATCGCGCGCATGCGGGCCTGGTATCTCGGCATCGACGCTTGAAGGAACATTTTCATGGAACGCATCGTGGTCACGGGAATGGGTGTGGTCTCGCCGCTCGGCGTCGGCGTTGACACATCGTGGAGACGGCTGCTCGCTGGCGGTTCGGGCGTGCGGCGCCTGCCGGAGGAAGAGGTCGCCGACCTGCCGCTGAAGATCGCCGGCCGCGTGCCGGATCTGGCTGACGATCCGGAGGGCGGCTTCGACTCCGACCGCTACAT
>NZ_JBFUBY010001433.1:0-404 GCF_056405515.1 Polaromonas sp. P1_G2 | reverse complement strand
ACCATGGATTCCGGCGTGTTCGCGACGCAGGCCGCGACGGGCGCGGTCATTGAGGACAACACCGTCACCGGCAATCTTTACGGCATCTACATCCACGGAGCCGCGAAGTCGTTTGCCCGCCATAACAAGATCGTCGGCCTGAAGACGGCTCGCCTGAGCGAGTCAGGAAATGGTGTGACCGTATGGAACGCTCCAGGAGCCGAGGTCGTCGACAACGACATCAGCTTCGGCCGCGACGGCGTCGCCACCAATGCCAGTAAGCACAATGTCTTCAGCGGCAACCGGTTCACCAATGTCCGCTTCGCCATTCATTACATGTACACCAACGACAGCGAGATCCGCGGCAACGTGTCGATCGGCAACCTGGTCGGCTACGCGATCATGTTCTCCAGCCATCTCAAGAT
>NZ_JBFUBY010001432.1:0-405 GCF_056405515.1 Polaromonas sp. P1_G2 | reverse complement strand
CGGATGGCCGCCGCCATGAAGCGCTCATCCAGGCGGTGTTGCTCTGCGTCACGTGTGTGCTGGTCCATGTCCATTCGGCGCCGCCGGGAAAGACCTCAGCGCTCCTCGATCGGGTCGCGGGCGATCTTTGCCGAGATTTGCTTTATCGCCTCGGAAAAGTCCTCGATATGGGTGAAGTCGCGATAGACCGAGGCGTAGCGGACGAAGGCGACGTCATCGAGGTTCTTCAGCGCTTCAAGCACCTGCGTGCCGATCTCGGTCGAGCTGATTTCCGTCTCGCCCGAGCTTTCGAGCCGGCGGATGATGCCGGACACGGCGCGCTCGATCCGGTCGCGGTCGATCGGCCGCTTTCGCAGCGCAATCTCGAAGGACTTCACCAGCTTGTCGCGGTCGAACGGCATCCTG
>NZ_JBFUBY010001431.1:0-405 GCF_056405515.1 Polaromonas sp. P1_G2 | reverse complement strand
AGATCACGGTGATTGCCGGCGGCGACAAGGATCTGTTCGAGCTGCACAGGCCGGCGCTCGAGGCGATGGGCGGTGAAATCTTCCATGCCGGGCCGCTCGGCAAGGCGGCGGTGATCAAGGTGATCACCAATATGCTGGCTTTCATCCATCTGATCGCGGCCGGCGAAGCGCTGATGCTGGCGAAAAAGGGCGGCATCGACCTGACCGATGCCTTCAACATCATCAAGGCTTCGTCCGGCAACAGCTTCGTGCACGAGACCGAAAGCCAGGTGATCCTCAACGGCAGCTACAATATCAATTTCACCATGGACCTTGCGGTGAAGGACCTCGGCTTCGCGCTCGGCTTCGGCAAGGAATTCGGCGTGCCGCTCGATCTTGCCAGTCATGCGATGCAGACCTTCATCC
>NZ_JBFUBY010001430.1:0-405 GCF_056405515.1 Polaromonas sp. P1_G2 | reverse complement strand
GAGCAGGATATTGGCGCGGTTTTCGTCGAAGCCGATCTTTTGCGCGATCGGTCCGGTGAAGACGGTGAAACCGCCGGAAACGAGGGCAGTGTAAAAGCCCTTGGCCTTCATCGTACCGACGAGCTCAATGCCGCCGGGGGTGAGCGTGATGCGCTTGGTGATCACTTCGCCGACGACCGAAAGCGGCAGGTCCTTGAGCAGAGCGACGCGTTCGCGCAGTGCCGGCTCGAAGGCGATCTCGCCGTTCATGGCGCGGGCGGTGATTGCCGCGACCATCTCCTTGAGCCCGACCTCGGCCGCCAGTTCATCAATGCATTCCTGGCCGATCATGGTCGAATCCATGTCGGCAAGCAGCAGCTTCTTGCGTCGCGTCTCGGCTTCCTGGATCACGACGTCGATCGGTTG
>NZ_JBFUBY010001429.1:0-405 GCF_056405515.1 Polaromonas sp. P1_G2 | reverse complement strand
CAGCCATGGTCGAGGAGACCACCGCGGCTTCGATGTCGCTCAGCGACGAGGCGACGAACCTGCGCACGCTCGTTGGCCGCTTCCGGACCTCCGAGCCGGTTGGCACGCATCACCTGCGGGCCATGGCTGGCCGCATGCGGGCCTGATCCGAGTTGCGCTGCCCGCTCCCCGAGGGGGCGGCGCCCTCAAGCTTTTTTTAACTATTGCGCCAGGCGATCCTGAGGCCCTGCTCGCTCTGCTCGTCCGGCTGCATTACAGCCGAGCCACTCGCTCCGTCAGCAGGTCGAAGAACCCCTGCGCATCAATATCCTTCAGCACGAGCGCATTCTTCGGCCGGTCGGTGACGCGCCACCAGTCGACCACGGTCATGCCAAGCGTCAGTTCGGAATTCACCTCGATCTCGAC
>NZ_JBFUBY010001428.1:0-405 GCF_056405515.1 Polaromonas sp. P1_G2 | reverse complement strand
GATCCGGACAGCATGCCTGCGGCATGCGACTGGCGCGTGTTCACGCTGTTCGGCCTCACGGCAGCCGAGGCCCGCGTGGCTTCCATTCTTGGCTCGGGTGCGAGCCCGGACATGGCGGCTGCGGAATTGCAGCTTTCCGTCGAAACGGTGCGTGGCCACCTCAAACGAATCTTCGCCAAGCTCGACATATCCCGCCAGAGCGAGCTTGTCGCCTTTGCCACCCGCATCACCGGCCCCCAATGCGCGCAAAGAATGCGACGTGACGCCTGATTGGCGGATTGGCGTCGAGATTGCCGGATGCTGGCAGCATCCGGCGACGTGAACGGCAGGCCTGTTTTCACCTCACGCGGTGATGTTCCAGGAATTGAAGGTCGATATATCGAGCTTGATGTCGAGATCATGCGC
>NZ_JBFUBY010001427.1:0-405 GCF_056405515.1 Polaromonas sp. P1_G2 | reverse complement strand
ACCGTGGTCTTGCCGCAGCCGGACGGGCCGACGAGGCCGAATGTCTCGCCTTCACCGACCTCGAAGCCGACGCCCTTTACCGCGACGAAGCGGCTGCCTGATGTCTCGAAGCCGATCACCAGGTTGTCTACCGAGATCGCATTCATGGCGCGTCTCCGTAGACGGGCAGCCGTGTGCCATAGGTCCTGGCCGATGGCTGCGCAGCCCAAAGCGCCTGCGTATAGGCGGACTGCGCCTGGGCGAGATCGGCCGATGCCATTTGCTCCTCGATCTTGCCCCGGCGCATCACCACGACACGATCGGCATAGCGCGACACCTGCCTGAGGTCGTGGCTGATCAGCAGCAGGCCCATGCCGAATTCGGTGGTCAGCGAGCGCAGCAGCGTCAGAATCTGGTCCTGCAGCT
>NZ_JBFUBY010001426.1:0-405 GCF_056405515.1 Polaromonas sp. P1_G2 | reverse complement strand
AGCCACGACGCTCCGAGGCTTTGTGCAATCATGAACAAAGGTTGCGATCCGCCGCACAATCGCTTGCATCGGTCACCGTTTTACCAGATCATGGTTTTGGCAGCCGTGTTGAGGGGCATGGCTGTCCGTGAGTGAACCACTCTGCGATCGCAAATCTCTGGGAGAGACATGATGCGAAATACCCTTATTGCGTCCCTGGCCTTGTTGCTTGCAAGCGGGACGGCAGCCCTCGCCGGCGGCATATCCGACGGCAAAGTCAAGATCGGCATTCTCAACGATCAATCCGGCGTCTATGCCGATTTCGGCGGCAAATCCTCGGTCGAAGCTGCCAAGATGGCAATCGAGGACTTTGGCGGCAAGGTGCTTGGTGCGCCGATCGAACTGGTCGATGCCGATCACCAGAAC
>NZ_JBFUBY010001425.1:0-406 GCF_056405515.1 Polaromonas sp. P1_G2 | reverse complement strand
ATCTCAACGAGTTGGAATACAAGCTCTCGACCTGGGCGGACCGCGACGTGCAGGCCGTGGCTGGCTCGGGCGACTTCTCCAACCTGGAGCAGCCGGAAAACTTCGTCGAGTCGCTCAAGCGCGCGGCCGATCCGAAGGCCCCCGCACGGCTTGCTTTCGGCGCCCGCCTGATCGGCTACAATCTCTATATGAACTTCTCCGCCAACGGCTGGGGCGATCCCGATGCGCGTGGCCAGGCGATCCGCGAACTCGACCGCGATCTTCACTTCCGCAAGGCGGTGACCATGGCGGTCGACCGGGCCAAGCTCGGCCAGTCGCTGGTCAAGGGTCCGTTCACCTCGATCTATCCTGGCGGCCTCGCCTCGGGCAACAACTTCTATGACCGCAAGTCCACGGTCTACTATCC
>NZ_JBFUBY010001424.1:0-406 GCF_056405515.1 Polaromonas sp. P1_G2 | reverse complement strand
CCTTATGGTTCTGGCTGGCGTTCAGCCGTTCCATGTGGACGAACAGCGAGAATTTCATGACTTACCCTTTCGTGGCCACGGCGTGCACCCGGCCCTTATCCTGATCGCCGAAATAGACGCCGAAATTGCCCAGCGTGCTTTCCGCAGAATAGCGCTTCACGAGCTCGCGCACCGCATTGTCCGAGATGTCGGAAACAGGAAGCTCCTGCACCGGAAACAGCCTTCCCGATTTCGGTTCGCCCGCGCCGAGCGCCGCGCGATAGACGACGTGCTGGCGGCCGGTCTTGGTATCCTCGTAGACCGAGTAGAGAAGCCCGGTCTGGATGCTGAGGCCGATGTGATCGGCGGCATAGTTTTCCAGCGCCTCGATGCCATCGGTTTCGCCCTTCTCGACGAAGGGCAAGGT
>NZ_JBFUBY010001423.1:0-406 GCF_056405515.1 Polaromonas sp. P1_G2 | reverse complement strand
GTGTAGGGATAGTGGGGAGTTTGTTGAACGCATAGATCATGCATTGATGTCCAGCCAAATAATGCTTGGCGGAGCGAGCCTTGCTCTATGAACCTGGCTACCTGTTCGATTCCCTTGACCGCCGACGAGAAATTCTCATCTGGACAGCATTCTTGTAAATGGTGAAAATATTCAACAATTGAATGCCATTGCTGAATCATGTCCCTAGTCCGTGGTTTATCATGTTCGAATGGTGAGACCGTGTTGCGCTAAGCTACTAAATCTTCGATAAATTCGAAGCCCTGCGCTGTAACCACCCAGTCAATCCAAGCCACTGGATCACGCTGAATTCCCTCAAAACCATACTCCCGTGCTCCGTCATCTACCGATGCGAACTCCGCACTCTCAACATACATTTCCTTAAACC
>NZ_JBFUBY010001422.1:0-406 GCF_056405515.1 Polaromonas sp. P1_G2 | reverse complement strand
GGCGACAGCAATTTCGAGCTCGCGCTCCATGTCCATCTCGGCGGCGCGAATCTGCTCCGCAATCGGATCAGGCTGATAGGCCGGCTGCTGCAGCACAGGCTGCGGCGCCACCGGCTGCGGCGTGATCACGGCGGCAGGTGCCGCGGCGACCGGCTGCTGAGCCTGCACCTGGGGACGGGCAACCGGCCGTGCGACCGGCCTTACCTCAAAAGGGCGCGGATCAGCCGCTCCTGCCGCGCGATCGATACCGGTCGCGACGACAGAGACGCGGATAATGCCTTCCAATGCTTCGTCGAATGTGGCGCCGAGGATGATATTGGCGTCCGCATCGACTTCTTCGCGGATACGGGTCGCGGCCTCGTCGACTTCGAAGAGGGTCATGTCGCGACCGCCGGTGATCGAGATC
>NZ_JBFUBY010001421.1:0-406 GCF_056405515.1 Polaromonas sp. P1_G2 | reverse complement strand
GTAACAAGACGTCGAGCCACACCAGCAAGAAGAGCAGCAGCCTGTTCGGCCGCAGCGATCTCGCGGGTTCGCTCGACGACGACGACGGTGCGTTTCCCGACAGCCCGGGTGCCGGCCGGCCGCTTCCCAAGGTTTCGGCGCCGCGCTACTTCACCTACAAGGCCGACGGCCTGAAGTTGGTCAACGTCGCTAAGTTCGCGCCGAAGATGGAAACGGCTGCGGTTGACCCCGCCAAGACGGCCGATGCGAGCAATACCGGCTCCATCCAGGACGTCAGCGTCCCGGCGGCGATGGATTTCAGCAACAATCCGCGCGCCTACATGATGGATGTGCGGGCCAAGGCGCCCGCCGAGGTGGCCGCCGCTATCGAGACTTTCTACGCTCAACATAACGGCCTGCTCTGGGT
>NZ_JBFUBY010001420.1:0-406 GCF_056405515.1 Polaromonas sp. P1_G2 | reverse complement strand
GCTTCAGATCCGCGCGCAGAAAGCGTCCAGCGCCGACAGCGAGATCGACCTACCGCTGAGCTTCGGTTTGAAGCCGGGCATTTCGAGCTGTTCTTTGACCGTGATCGTTGTCGGGATCGAGAATGTCTGCGGCTGTCGCGTCAGGTTGAAGACGAAGAGCAGACCCTCGTCGCCCGTCTTGCGGGTGAAAACAAGCAGATCCTGGTTGACCTGCAGCAATGCAAAGTCACCGCGCACTATCGCCGCATGTGCTTTGCGGAAGGCGAGCGTGTCGCGATAGTGCGTCAGTACCGAGTCCGGCACACCCTCCTGCCGGTCGACAGCCAGCGGCAGATGCGCCTTCGGCACCGGCAACCAGGGCTTGGCAGTGGTAAAGCCGGCATTCGGCTTGTCTGCCTCCCAGACC
>NZ_JBFUBY010001419.1:0-406 GCF_056405515.1 Polaromonas sp. P1_G2 | reverse complement strand
AGCTTAGTCCGAGCGACCCTTGGGTATGCGGCTACTTCGGCACGATCTCAGTCTATGTCGGCGACCTGCGGGAAGGCTTGATGGTTCTCGAGCGTGCCGCACAACTTTCGCCACCGCCCCTCACTTGGATCATCTACAACATTGGGCACGCCAAAGCGTGGCTTGGTGACGACGCGGGTGCGGTGACCAGCCTGTGCCGTTACATTTCGGAAAATCCGCAGGATACCTGGGGCTATCTTATGCAAGCCGTCGTCGACGGAATTGCAGGACGGACCGAAGACGCTCGGCGCGCCGTTGCGGAAGCGCTGCGCCGACAGGCAGACCTCAACTTGGATCAGGTCCTGTGCTCGAACCGCTACCGCGACCCCGCACGGACCAAACGGCTAACCGAAGTGCTGAGGGCGGC
>NZ_JBFUBY010001418.1:0-406 GCF_056405515.1 Polaromonas sp. P1_G2 | reverse complement strand
GCCCGTCCCGTGCAGGTTCTTGGTGCCCAGCAGGACGAGATTTTCAACTTGGCCATTCATCAGCGTCGGCGCGGCGAGCGAGAAGGAAACGATGGATTTGACAGTGTCGTTACCGCTGTCATTTGCGTCGACAATCACAGTCTTGGCGGAGTCGACGACATAGGTGTCGTCCCCGAGCCCCCCGTCGACGGTGCCGGTAAATTTGCCGTCCAGATTGTTGAATACGTCATTGCCGGCGCCCAGGGTTACGTTGCCGCGGACCGTGCCATGATTGATGAAGGTTTCCTTGCCATCTGCGCCAACAAATGCGTCATGCCCCGCAGTGGCAACGAGGCCGCTGTTGGTCACCTTGGATTTGTCGCCGGTGACGCTCTCTACCGTGATACCCGCGTATACGGCCGTAACG
>NZ_JBFUBY010001417.1:0-406 GCF_056405515.1 Polaromonas sp. P1_G2 | reverse complement strand
GCCATGCTGCGGCCCGATGCGGACCCGCGCATAGCGCGAATTGGGCGGCGCCTTGCCGGCGGCAAATGCCGCCACGCCTTCGGCCGCCTGCTCCGTCACCACCGCCGTCACCATGCGGCTTTCGGTGTTGCGCATCAGCACGGCATCGCGTGCGCCTGCGGCCATGGCCAGGCCGGCGAGTGGCGCGGACCAGTCCTCGCCGAGCAGTGCCGCCGCGACAATGGCCTCCGTTGCAGTGCGTATGCGATCCTGGTCAATCATGCCTCAACCCGAACACGCGACATTTAAGGTAATCTGGCATCGGCGCGGATTTGCTGGCGCCACTACAGTATCCCCGCCTCACGCGGACATGTAGCATTTGCTTAACTATGTCTAAAACGATTGCACTTGGCAAGATATTCACGGC
>NZ_JBFUBY010001416.1:0-406 GCF_056405515.1 Polaromonas sp. P1_G2 | reverse complement strand
GCTATAGGCGGTATAGGTCGCGTAATATGTCTTTTTCCCCTCATCTTTGAATTCGACGAAGCGCGCATCCTCGATGCCGTTGGATTGGGATGGCGTTATCGGAAAGATAACCCGTTCGCTGATGTCGCTGTCTTGTTCGAATGTCAGGCGGGTGGCATCGTCATCGGCTAAGGCATCACTGACGGCCGGCAGCGATGCGAGGCGCGCAGGGGTATCGATACGGACAGCGCCGCTCGCGGCGATTTCGCCCGAACGGAAGGTCAGGGACGATATGTGCCCCTCGCCAACCGCCCGCAGGCTGAGGATGAACCGTTGCGCGCCCTCTGAAACGCCTGTCTGGTCTGGATGCATGACGATGCTTGGGTTGAAAAGGGCCGCCGCCTCGAACGAATATTCGTTCATGAAG
>NZ_JBFUBY010001415.1:0-407 GCF_056405515.1 Polaromonas sp. P1_G2 | reverse complement strand
TGATTGGGATCCGATTAAAGATGGAGTCGGAACAAACAGGTACGCTTATTCTGAAGATGATCCGATAAATAAGTCAGATCAGAATGGGCATCAGGATGACTTTTCGAACTATAAGGGCCCCGACGCGCTATTCCCCGATCAAAAGCTGAGAATGATCATGGGTGATGATGACGCGATCGACGTTGGTCAGCGTCAGCTTGAACGAGACATGAATCATAAGAGGATGGAAATCAATCACGCGTTGATGGGCATCGTTGGCGATATCATGATAGCTCAAGATCGCGCTATTATTGAAAAGGTAGTCGGCCATGAATCATAAGAGGATGGAAATCAATCACGCGTTGATGGGCATCGTTGGCGATATCATGATAGCTCAAGATCGCGCTATTATTGAAAAGGTAGTCGGC
>NZ_JBFUBY010001414.1:0-407 GCF_056405515.1 Polaromonas sp. P1_G2 | reverse complement strand
GCGCAAGGCGATCCGCATCGCCAAGGAGAGCGGCGGCAAGGTGATTTTCGACATCGACTATCGCCCCAATCTCTGGGGCCTCGCCGGCCATGCCGAAGGCTTCGAGCGTTATGTGAAATCCGATCGCGTCTCGACGCTGATGAAATCGGTGCTGCCGGATTGCGACCTGATCGTCGGCACCGAGGAAGAGATCATGATCGCCTCGGGCGCCGATAGTGTGCTCGCCTCGCTGAAAGCGATCCGGGCGGCGACGCCGGCGACCATCGTGCTCAAGCGCGGCGCCATGGGCTGCATCGTCTATGACGGCCCGATCTCCGACAATCTCGAAGACGGCATTGTCGGCCAGGGCTTTCCGATCGAGGTCTATAATGTGCTCGGCGCCGGCGACGCCTTCATGTCCGGCCTGC
>NZ_JBFUBY010001413.1:0-407 GCF_056405515.1 Polaromonas sp. P1_G2 | reverse complement strand
ATCTTTGGGCGGTCCGAAGACGCCCTTGCCGGCAAGCTGCATTGCGCCATAGCCAAGCCGGTTGACCATGCGGTCGCCGAGCTCATAGGTTCCGGATTTTTCAATATTGGACATGATCTGGTCTCCGATTGAAAGACAGGAATGCAGATAGGCCTCTATCGATTTCACGACAACCGACTATAATCCGGACGGGCTGTCCGGAATTACGGACAATGTTGGGGGAACGGGATATGAAGCCGGGAAAGTTGGAGTTGGGGGATGTCAGTGCGTTCCTGGCCGTGGCGCGCGCAGGCGGTTTTCGCGAGGCGGCGCGGGCAAGCGACATGAGTTCATCGGTGCTCAGCGACGCGGTCAGGCGGCTCGAAACCGAGCTTGGCGTGCGGCTCTTCAACCGCACGACGCGCAGC
>NZ_JBFUBY010001412.1:0-407 GCF_056405515.1 Polaromonas sp. P1_G2 | reverse complement strand
CCTCGCGATCGCGGCGGTCAAGGCAGGCGCAGGGTCGGTTCAGGCCATCGACATCGATCCCTGGACTGGTCACGCGGTCAGCCTGAACAGCCGGCTCAACCAGGTCGAGATCGCCTTTTCCAATGCCGACATCATCGGCACGACAATCGACGCCGATATCCTGCTGGCCGGCGACGTTTTCTACGACAAATCTTTCGCCGAGCGGCTGATCCCATGGTTTGAATCACTCGTCGAAACCGGCAAGACCGTCATCGTCGGCGATCCCGGCCGCAGCTATTGCCCGCGTCAGCGGATGCAGGCACTTGCGACTTATGAGGTCTCGGTAACGCGGGCGCTGGAAGACGCCGAGGTCAAAAAGACGACCGTTTGGCGGTTTGCCTGAGCCGTAGATGCGGTTAACGATACCC
>NZ_JBFUBY010001411.1:0-407 GCF_056405515.1 Polaromonas sp. P1_G2 | reverse complement strand
CCAGTCGCCAACACAATCGCCAGCAGCGTCAGGATATTGACCGAGAAGCCGGCGAGATAGATGGCAGCCAACGCACCGATCAGTGCCACCGGCATGGTGATCGTCGGGATCAATGTCGCGGTGAAACTCCTGAGGAACAGGAAGATGACCGCCACGACGATGATGACGGCGAGGATGAGCGAGGCCACCACTTCCTCGATTGCGCCGCGGATGAAATTGGCGTCGTCGCTGGTGACGCGGATCTCCATGCCCTTCGGCATGGTCTTCTGCAATTCGGCGACCATGGCGCGGACGCCGCGCGAAATATCGAGTGTGTTCGACTGCGCCTGCCGGATAATGCCCAAGCCCACACCGGCAATGCTGTTGGAGCGCATCGTCGACGTGCCCTCCTCCGCGCCGAGCGACAC
>NZ_JBFUBY010001410.1:0-407 GCF_056405515.1 Polaromonas sp. P1_G2 | reverse complement strand
GTGGCACCCTGGATGGATAGCGGCCGGCTGACGAAGACAAAATTCCTGGCGGCGAACAGCAGTTTGATGCCGAAATCATAGTCGACGGTTGGATGCTCGAATGTCCGTCCACCACTAAACCGCCGGACCAGCTCGATCGTCTGCCGCGAGACTGCGCCATGGTAGATGGTGAAGGGCATGGCGGGGACAAAGCTTGCCCCCTCCCAGCGGAACATGCGTTTCACCAAAGCCGACCGATTGACGTGCCTGACGTCATTGCCGAGCGAAATGGAGAGATTGCCAGGGAATGGGCGATAGCTCGGCCACTTGAAGCCCGGCTTGTTCCAGGCGACCGCCTCGGTTCCCGGCGCATGGCGGATGATGCCGGCAATGATATCGGCGATAGCGGGATCGACATAGTCGTCGTC
>NZ_JBFUBY010001409.1:0-408 GCF_056405515.1 Polaromonas sp. P1_G2 | reverse complement strand
ATGCCGATGAAGTCGGACTCCGAGACACGTGACCTGCTCAAATTCCGGCGCGCATTCGCGATTGAGCCAGCTAGCCGGTCTGGAATCTGTTCATAGAGACTGATCAAGAACGTATCCGGCGTTTGGGGCACTAAATTATGCTTCGTTAGTTCGGAGACTGGGAAATCACGCAAGTTCCAAGTGATGATCATCGATGCATTGGCCTCGATGGCCGCCGCAACAACATGCCGATCATTGGGATCGGGGAGGTTGATCGCCTGGATGTGCTTTTCATATCCAGCGATTGTGGCTTCCGGCAGCGCGACATTCATGAGGCGCTTCGTGGCCTCCAGGCGATCGCTCGAAAGGCCCGGCGTGTTGGAAATGAGGTTCCGCATCCACTCATCGTGGATCGCATCGGTCCAGCGC
>NZ_JBFUBY010001408.1:0-408 GCF_056405515.1 Polaromonas sp. P1_G2 | reverse complement strand
CGGCATGGTCGGCCGGCATGGACCTCAAGGAATATTTCCGTGAGACCGAGGCCAAGGGCCTTGGTGCCATGCGCGGTGCGCAGCGTGAATCCTATGGCTGGTGGCGGCGTCTGCGTTGGTACCAGAAGCCGACGATCGCGATGGTCAACGGCTGGTGTTTCGGTGGCGGCTATGGCCCGCTGTTCGCCTGCGATCTTGCCGTTGCGGCTGACGAAGCGCAGTTCGCGCTGTCCGAGATCAATTGGGGCATATTGCCGGGCGGTGGGGCAACCAAGGTGGTGGTAGACCTGTTGTCCATGCGCGACGCCATGTACCACGCGCTCACCGGCGAACTCATCGACGGCAAGAAGGCGGCGGCCTGGAAGCTTGTCAATGAAAGCGTGCCGCTCGCGCAGTTGAAGGATCGTG
>NZ_JBFUBY010001407.1:0-408 GCF_056405515.1 Polaromonas sp. P1_G2 | reverse complement strand
TCCTTCACCTTGCCTGCATGCCCGGTCACGGTCAGCCGGGGCTGGATCCTGAGATGATTGCCAGTAAGCTGGACTATGGCGATTGGCGCGGCTGGCCCGCGGAGGAAAAGGCAGCGGTTACGCAATTTTATGATCGGGCATGGGCACTAGCTCGACTGCTTCACCCGGATAAGAAGGAGGCCGAGGGTTGGCTCTGTGGAAACGCAATGATCGGAAACCCCCTCGAAAACGGCTTGCGCGTATGGATCACCGAACCAACCACAGACTCGATGGTCCAACTCGCTTATTTTCTCATGGGAGCAGACAGCGTCGCAAAGGCGGTAGCCTTCTGGGAGAAGGTGCTGCCCGAGACCCGGCATCAGATCGTGGACTGGCTGTTGAGCGATGTCGTCGAGGCGGCATTGGTAG
>NZ_JBFUBY010001406.1:0-408 GCF_056405515.1 Polaromonas sp. P1_G2 | reverse complement strand
GATGTGGGTGGCGCAGGTGTTCTGCGAGAAGCCGAGGATGCCGGCGATTTCAGCGGCAGTCAGTCCCTTGCCGAGCAATCTCAACACCTCGAGTTCGCGATTGGTGAGGTTTCCGGCGGATGCTGGGCCGATATCGGGCCGGGCAGTTGGATTCGATGCCCGRAAATAGGCGAGGATGCGGTGGGCGATCCGCGGMGAGATCGGCGGCTCGTTGCGGTCGATGCGCTTGAGCTGCTCGATCAGATGTGCCGTCTTGGGGCTCTTCAGGATATAGCCCATTGCGCCGGCGGACAGCGCGTCGAAGAGATTGGCGTCGTCATCGGCGCTGGTGAGCATGATCGGCATGGTGCCGGGCAGGTATATGGACATCCGCCGGACCAGGTCGATGCCGTTGCCGTCGGGCAGCGC
>NZ_JBFUBY010001404.1:0-408 GCF_056405515.1 Polaromonas sp. P1_G2 | reverse complement strand
GCGCAAGGCCAATCCGGACGGCACGTTCATGGGCGCGCTCGACGCAGTCGGCGCCGACCGTGAGACCCGCTGGTCGGCCGAAGACGTGGCGAAACGCATGGATTTCTCGCTCCGTTCGGCCTATGCGCACGGCACGCATCTGCTCCGCACCCATCTCGACAGCATCGCGCCGCAGCATAGCATCTCCTTCGAAGTCTTCGACACGCTACGCGAAACCTGGAAAGACAAGATCGCGCTTCAGGCTGTGGCGCTCTTCCCCCTCGATCTGATGGTCGACCAGGCCTATTTCGACGACCTGGTTTCGGTCGTCGCCCGGCATGCAGGGCTGCTGGGCGGGGTTCCGAAAATGACCCCCGATCTGGCCGTCCAGCTCGACAGCCTCTTCCGCGCCGCCGCCGACCATGGCCT
>NZ_JBFUBY010001403.1:0-408 GCF_056405515.1 Polaromonas sp. P1_G2 | reverse complement strand
CGGCATGAGTGTCGCGATCTTCGACAGCGACGGAGATTACGGCGCCGTGATCGTTTCCGGCAGCAACCTGACGCTAGAACAAGCGGATGTGGATGCCGCTGCCGAACTGTTTTCCCCAGACGGCGTCCTGATATTGCAGAATGAAGTCCCGGACGCCGCCAATGTCGCTGCCGCCAAGGCGATGAAGGCGGCTGGCGGCCAGGTGGTGCTGAATGCCGCGCCTGCGCGTGACGTCTCCTGCGATTTGGCAGCGCTTGTCGATATCCTTGTTGTCAACGCAATCGAGGCCGAGCAGCTCACAGATACGGCTGTGTTTGATACGTTGGAAGGCGCGCTCGAAGCTGCCCGGCTTCTGACGAAATCCTATCCGATCGCCGTCGTCACCGCCGGAGGCGCAGGCGTCGCCTA
>NZ_JBFUBY010001402.1:0-408 GCF_056405515.1 Polaromonas sp. P1_G2 | reverse complement strand
GGGCCGTACCGAAGCCATCGTACCCTTGGTGGCCAAGGCGCTCGGCGACGGCATCGACAAGCTGGTCGACGCCAATTCCTGCTATTCGCCGAAGCGGGCGATCGAAGTCGGCCTCATGCTGGAGGACAACGGCATCGGCCATTACGAAGAACCCTGCCCCTATTGGGAATTCGAGCAGACCAAGGAAGTCGCCGATGCGCTCGACATCGACGTGACCGGCGGCGAGCAGGATTGCGAATTTTCCGCCTGGAAGACGATGATCGGCATGCGCGCCGTCGATATCGTCCAGCCCGACGTGATGTATCTCGGCGGCATCCACCGGACGCTCGAAGTGGCAAGGATGGCGGCCGCCGCAGGCCTGCCCTGCACGCCGCACGCCGCCAACCTGTCGCTGGTGACCATGTGCAC
>NZ_JBFUBY010001401.1:0-408 GCF_056405515.1 Polaromonas sp. P1_G2 | reverse complement strand
AAAGAGAGACGTGGACGGCGGGTGTCTGCGGTGACGGAAGGTCGAAAGGCTTGAAGTTACCGAAAGAGACTTTGGCCAGTCTACGTTTTGAAATGAGAAGACGAAAGCTCGATTTTGGTTGGTGTTCGCACTGATTGGGATTTTGAGTTTTTGAACTCTCGTCAATTTCGAGCGATGATGAAGGCTAATGATCAATTCTCAACTTGAGAGTTTGATCCTGGCTCAGRAYGAACGCTRGCGGCAGGCYTAAYACATGCAAGTCGAGCGCCCCGCAAGGGGAGCGGCAGACGGGTGAGTAACGCGTGGGAACGTACCCTTTTCTACGGAATAACGCATGGAAACGTGTGCTAATACCGTATGAGCCCTTCGGGGGAAAGATTTATCGGGAAAGGATCGGCCCGCGTTGGA
>NZ_JBFUBY010001400.1:0-409 GCF_056405515.1 Polaromonas sp. P1_G2 | reverse complement strand
CGCTGCGCGGGCAGGTAGTAAGGACGATCACACCCAAGAAGCAGCCGGTGGAGCGGTGGTTCTATATCGACATCAGGCAGGCGCTTGATCCCTCAGTCGATCGGGAAGAGGCGATCCTCTCCGTGCCGGCGGACAAGGTCATTCGCTACGACTTCAATCGCTCCATCGACAAGGACTATTCTAGCACCGAGCGAGAGTTCGAGAACCTCGTCTTCCCGCTAGCCCGGGCGTTCGACGGGATGGCCTGGCAGATGGAATTCGTCACCTGGGCCAACGCCAACGGCCGAATGCAGGAGCTCTGGCCAATCGTCCAACAGTTCTACACGGAGGTCTTGGCGAATTTCACGGGCTACCATGTGCCCGTAATCGCGCTCGACAAGGCCACAACCAAAGAAGCAGTGTGCACGGT
>NZ_JBFUBY010001399.1:0-409 GCF_056405515.1 Polaromonas sp. P1_G2 | reverse complement strand
GTACCAGGCGCCGAGCAGGGTATAGATCTTGCCGCCCATGGAGGTGATGTTGACGATCGTCCCGGCGCCTTTTTGGCGCATGGCCGGCAGCAGCAGCTGGGTCAGCCGTGCGGGGCCGAACATGTTCACTTCGAATTGATAGCGGGCCTCTTCGAGGCCGATATCCTCGACCGGGCCGTAGAGGCCAAAGCCGGCATTGTTGACCAGGACATCGACGCCACCGGCTTCGGTCAGAATGGTCTGGACGGCGGCCTGGATCTCATCGTCCCGGGAAATGTCCATGCTGAGCGGCTTGGCGCCGAGCCGGGCAAGGTCATCCATCTTGTCGACCTGGCGGGCGGCCACGTAAACCTTATAGCCGTCGGTGATGAGCCGCTTGGCGATCGCCTTGCCCATGCCGGAGGATGCC
>NZ_JBFUBY010001398.1:0-409 GCF_056405515.1 Polaromonas sp. P1_G2 | reverse complement strand
GCGCAAGGCGTGCCTGTCTATGTCCATTCCAAGCTGATGATCGTCGACGACCGGGCGATGCGGGTCGGCTCGTCGAATTTCAACAACCGGTCCATGCGGTTCGACAATGAGTGCGACGTCGCCTTCGAGGCGTCCGGGTCGGATGCGCTGGCGCAAAGGCTGCTGGACCTGAGGAGCGACCTGCTCGCCGAGCATCTTGGCACCGATGCGGCAGACTTCGCGGCCCTCGTCGATCGCAAAGGTTCGCTGATCGGCGCCATCGAAGACGTCAGGTCAGGACGGGCGTCCGGGGCGCAACCCGCCTCACGCACCTTGGTCCCCTATGTCACGCCGGAGATTTCAGACCTGGCCGAATGGCTGGCCGACAATGAGATTCTCGACCCCGAGGGTCCGGAGGCCGTGTTCGAGC
>NZ_JBFUBY010001397.1:0-409 GCF_056405515.1 Polaromonas sp. P1_G2 | reverse complement strand
ATGGAACCCTGATCGACACCGCCCCCGACCTCATCGACAGCCTCAATCATACGATTGCCGCCCGCTCGCTCGAACCGCTCATCTATTCCGACCTGACCCACCTCGTCGGTTCCGGTGCCCGTGCCATGATCGAGCGCGCGTTCGCGCTACGCGGACGGCCGTTGAGCAACGGCGAGCTCGAGCCGATGATCGACCGCTTCGTCGAGCATTACCGCGCCGGCATGCCGGGCAAGAGCCAGCCCTATCCCGGCCTTGTCCAGGCCCTCGACCGGCTTGAGACCGCCGGCCTGCGTTTTGCCGTCTGCACCAACAAGATGGAGGGTCTGGCGCGGCCGCTGCTCGAAACGCTGGGGCTTTCGGACCGCTTCAGCGCCATTACCGGCGGCGATACGTTTGCCGTCCGCAAGCC
>NZ_JBFUBY010001396.1:0-409 GCF_056405515.1 Polaromonas sp. P1_G2 | reverse complement strand
CATCCGCAGTTCATGGTCAAGCTGTTCACCATGGAAGTGCCTGAAATCTACGACGGCATCATCGAGATCCGCTCGGTCGCCCGCGATCCCGGTTCGCGTGCCAAGATCGCCGTCATTTCCAACGATTCGTCGATCGATCCGGTCGGCGCCTGCGTCGGTATGCGCGGCTCCCGCGTCCAGGCCGTCGTCGGCGAATTGCAGGGCGAGAAGATCGACATCATTCCCTGGTCGCAGGACCCGGCGACCTTCATCGTCAATGCGCTGCAGCCGGCCGAAGTCGCCAAGGTCGTTCTGGATGAAGATGCCGAGCGCATCGAAGTCGTGGTGCCGGACGAGCAGCTGTCGCTGGCCATCGGCCGCCGCGGCCAGAATGTCCGCCTCGCGTCGCAGCTGACCGGCTGGGATATCG
>NZ_JBFUBY010001395.1:0-410 GCF_056405515.1 Polaromonas sp. P1_G2 | reverse complement strand
GTTGTGCGGTACGCCTGTGTCTTTGTTACGCTCTTCATACTTTCTCTAAGCATCGCCGGAACTTGGATGCCGGCTTCAATATATCGCCAAAATACGAGCTTGCAGGCGGCGGTGAAGCGAGGCTTACGATATTTCTTCCGTATCCTCGCCTGGGTAGCGCCATCTATTCTGGCGCCATGTTTGGCGATAGTCTCGAGCATCATTCTGGCCTTCGCGCTGCACTCCGATCTCGCAGTGATCGAAAGCGGCGCACTCTCTCCGGTCAACCTGGCGATCATTGCGGCCAATTTCCTGGTTCAGTCGCTTGCCATGACGCTCGTGTCAGTGGTCCTGTGCCACTACTATCTGAAAGGAGAAGGTGTTGACGCGGGCGTTTTTCAGCCGACGCCCGCATCGGCCTATAGTGAAGC
>NZ_JBFUBY010001394.1:0-410 GCF_056405515.1 Polaromonas sp. P1_G2 | reverse complement strand
GGGACGATTACGGCAACATCACCGAAGAGCGGCATTTCGGCTTGGTTCATTCGGACGGCACCGACTCTCCCGGTGATGAATCCACGACGGATTGGAGTTTCAACAAAAACAGCACAGCCTATATCGTCTCGCTACCCTATGTCGAAACGATCTATGACGGATTGGGCAATGGCGGGACGATCATCGCCAAGAAGGCCATGTGGTATACCGGCGTTCCGATCAGCGGCAACGCCAACGATGTCCTGCCGACCGGCGTCAACCTGCTGCAGACGAAGGTCTTCCGCGACGCCAGCACCTTCAGCTTCACCACCTTCGACTATGACAGCACCGGCAACATGACCCGGCAGACGGTACTCGCTTCCGACAATACCACCAAGCTGGCGGAGACGCAGTGGTCCTATGGCGATACC
>NZ_JBFUBY010001393.1:0-410 GCF_056405515.1 Polaromonas sp. P1_G2 | reverse complement strand
GTACAATAGGAAGACTTTGAGATTATCTATTGGAAACAGAGGTTATTTCGGTGAGGTCAAGAAATTGTTAGAGCATATGGCTATCGCCTATGTCGGGCAGGGTGAGGATAACATTAAAGGTATTGCTTACCTTCTCATAGTGGTTGGGGCGATTATTGCAGGGATTGTAACCCGTTCAAATGCGGAGATGGGGCGTGCGCATTATTTCGCGTATGGGATGCTCATTTTATTCCTCTCAAGTTTCGTGGAATTGGTTTGGCTTTTTAGTGTACCGGCAATTATCGGCGGCTACCTCTGGGTCTTTGTGGCTCTTTCGTTTTTGGCGTATTTGGTGTCGGGTTTTTTTGGGTGTCGTGCGGCGATTGCAAGGTCGCGAGATGCCTTTGGACATGGCCGCAGAGCGTTTCTTG
>NZ_JBFUBY010001392.1:0-410 GCF_056405515.1 Polaromonas sp. P1_G2 | reverse complement strand
ACCTCCACCTCATCGCCCCCGGCCAAAAACTCTGGGGGCTCGACCCCGTCGAGCGCCTGAATGCCTGTCTCGACGACATCGCCAAACATCACCCCGATGCCGCCTTCTGCGCCATTTCCGGCGACCTCGCCGATCGCGGCGAGATGGCCGCCTATGAATGGCTGAAGGACCGCCTGGCCGCCTTCCCCATCGAAACGCAGCTGATGCTCGGCAATCACGATGACCGCGAGAATTTCAAGCAGGTCTTCGTCGACCACCCGCGCGATCACGGCGGCTTCGTTCAGGACCTGCGCGAAGAACACGGCGGCGTCTTCCTGTTCCTCGACACGCTGAAGGGACCACCCTCCTCCGCCGGTCTCTATTCACCGGAGCGGCGCGAATGGCTGAAACAGGCGCTCGACAAGGCCGCC
>NZ_JBFUBY010001391.1:0-411 GCF_056405515.1 Polaromonas sp. P1_G2 | reverse complement strand
TCTTCATGCCGTTCGAGGAGGCGCAGACCTTCTTCAATGCCGATGGCATCGCACAGTCGATCGAAGTCTTCATCGACCACCCCGATATGGTCGACCAGATGCGGCCGTTGATCGAAAAGGCGGCCGGCAAGCAGATATTCATCACCGACTGGCGGGAGCGCAACAGGACGTTCTTCTCGGCGCTGTCGGTCGAGCGCAATGTCATGTTCATGATCCTGACGCTGATCGTCCTGGTCGCAGCACTCAACATCATTTCCGGCTTGATCATGCTGGTGAAGGACAAGGGCAGCGATATCGCCATCCTGCGCACCATGGGCGCCTCCTCCGGGGCGGTGATGCGCATCTTCTTCATGACCGGGGCRGCGATCGGCATTGTCGGCACGCTGGCCGGCGTCATCCTCGGCGTTATCG
>NZ_JBFUBY010001390.1:0-411 GCF_056405515.1 Polaromonas sp. P1_G2 | reverse complement strand
GATCGGATGTCATGGCAAATGCCTTTATGGCGTGAACAGGCGTCTAAAATAGGGTCCTGTCGAAACAGGATCAAGCGGTTCCCATTCCGTTACAGGGATTTCAGCCCGTCGGAAATTCCCTTGAGGTCCACCGGAATGCCCATGCCGTCTTCCTCTGCCGAAAGGAAAACGGTGAACACCGCCTGCTTGCCGGATTTCAGCTTGTCGACCACCTGGTCGCTCAGCACGGCATCGGAAAAGCAGCCGAGCGATGAGCAGAGGACGAAATAGGACCGCCCGAGATCGACGCCGTCGACATAGAGGCCGACGCCGGCCGGCAGATAGACATGTGCCTCGAGTGGCAGGGCTGTCCTGAGGACCGTGACCGACTTCTTGCTCGCCGGATCGACATAGCGCAGAAGAGCCACCGAC
>NZ_JBFUBY010001389.1:0-411 GCF_056405515.1 Polaromonas sp. P1_G2 | reverse complement strand
ATCCAACGCCATCGTCTTTGCCAATTCGGTGATCGGCGCCCGCACCAACCGTTATGGCGACTTCATCGATCTCTGCGCGGCGATCACTGGACGCGTGCCCGCCTGCGGCCTGCATCTCCCGGAGAACCGCCTGGGCCAGATCCTGTTCCGCCTCAAGGGCTTTTCCGATGCCGAACTCGAAAGCGATACGACCTTCGTCGGCATCGGCCTGATCATCGGCTTCGAAAGTGGCCAGAAAATCCCTGTTATCGAGGGCCTGCCAAAGCCGCGCGACGAGGACCAGCTGAAGGCGCTGGGCGCTGCCTCCGCCTCGAGCGGCGCCGTCGCCCTCTTCCACGCCATCGGCATAACGCCGGAAGCGCCGACGCTGACCGAGGCCTTTGGCGGACGAGAGCCGGAACGGGTCATCGA
>NZ_JBFUBY010001388.1:0-411 GCF_056405515.1 Polaromonas sp. P1_G2 | reverse complement strand
GAACTCAGGCTTGTCGCGCCCCGCGACGGCTGGCCGAGCGACAAGGCTCGTGCAGCCGCCAGCAAGGCCGACCATGTGATCGACGGCGCAATCGTTTATCCTACCCTCGAAGAGGCGATCGCCGACCTCAACTTCGTCTATGCGACGACGGCCAGGGTGCGTGACGGCTTCAAGCCGGTGCGCTCGCCGATCGTCGCGTCGCGGACGCTGAAGACGAAATATGACGCCGGCGAGAAAGTCGGCATCCTCTTCGGTCGCGAGAAATCCGGGCTTTCCAACGAGGACGTGGCGCTCGCCGACGAGATCGTCACCTTCCCCGTCAATCCCGCCTTCGCCTCGCTCAACATCGCCCAGGCCGTGCTGCTTATGTCTTACGAATGGATGAAGCAGAGCATGGAAGCCGAAGACGAG
>NZ_JBFUBY010001387.1:0-411 GCF_056405515.1 Polaromonas sp. P1_G2 | reverse complement strand
ATATAGGAGGGGTGGTTGTGGCTCTCCATCTTGAAGACAACGCATTCGCCATCGTCGATATCGACCACGCCCGCATTCTCGCCCGGTCCCTGGATGACGCGCGGTCCCTTGGTCGGCAGCGTCCTCAGCCATTTCTTGGAGGATTTGTAGGAGCAGTGCTCGTTCCACATGGCGGAAAAAATGCCGAGTTCGGTGAAGCTGGGCTCGCGCCCGATCAGCCCCAGGATCCGCTGATATTCATCCGGTTTCAGGCCGTGGCTGGCGATCAGATCCTCGGTGATGGGGCGGTCGTTGGAAACGGTCATCGGGCTCTCGAAGTGGTTGGGAGGCGGCGTTCGCCAGCCTATAACCCATGCCGTTCGCATGTGCGACAGGAAAATGGCCGGATCAACAGGCAGCGTCGATCATGAG
>NZ_JBFUBY010001386.1:0-411 GCF_056405515.1 Polaromonas sp. P1_G2 | reverse complement strand
CACCTGTCGAATATAGTCGCGTTTGCCGCGCAACCTGTCAAGCATTTGTATTTGCTTTGCAACTTATCAGCCGCAAGGGACAAGTATCCGGCGATCAAGCTGGGGCCATGGAGAAGGCCTCACGACGTCCAACCCACCATAATCCCTTCAATCCGCCGCCGGCAACCGCACCGTCACCAGCAGACCGCCCTCCCGCGACTCTCCGAGCGAGACGCTGCCGCCGGCGACCTCGACGACCTCCTTGACGATCGAAAGCCCTAGGCCGCTGCCTTCGGCCTTCGTTCCCATCACCCGGTAAAAACGCTCGAACACCTGGCTGCGTTCGGATTCCGCAATGCCGGGGCCGCTATCCTCCACCAGAAGTTCAGCCTGTCCGTCCCGGCGGGACACCGTGACGGTCACCCTTCCGCC
>NZ_JBFUBY010001385.1:0-411 GCF_056405515.1 Polaromonas sp. P1_G2 | reverse complement strand
ATGTCGGCCTGCGTCTATTCGATCAACCAGGAGGACGCCAAGCCGAGCGAGGATCCAGTCAAGCAGGCGATCCGCGACGAACTGCGCGCCCATTATCTCGATTCCGAGGCCGAAAAGCTGGCCAAGAAGGCATTCGGCCGCAAGAGCGACAATCCGCAATTTCTCATCGTCTGCGACAAGCTGTTGACCGGCTTCGACTGCCCGATCGAGAGCGTGATGTATCTCGACAAACCGCTCAAGGAGCACAGCCTGTTGCAGGCGATCGCGCGCACCAACCGCGTCAGTGATGCCCGGAAGCGCAACGGCCTGATCGTTGATTACATCGGCGTCTCGGCCCATCTTGAGCAGGCGCTGGCCAGCTACCGCGCCGACGATGTCAAGAACGCCATGCGCGATCTCGACGATCTGCGC
>NZ_JBFUBY010001384.1:0-412 GCF_056405515.1 Polaromonas sp. P1_G2 | reverse complement strand
GTCGTGTCTTATGCCACGGCAAGCAAGGGTGTAACGGCCAACATGAACACGCCCTCGTCCAACACCGGCGACGCCAAGGGCGATACCTATTCCTCGATCGAACTGCTCGTCGGATCGACCCACGCCGATGTTCTCGTCGGAGACGCCGGCAACAACCTGTTCCAAGCCGGTTCCGGAAATGACGTCATCAAAGGCGGCGGCGGCGACGACCAGATCTACGGCGAAGCCGGCGCGGACGTGCTTTACGGCGGCAGCGGAGCAGATGTGTTCTGGTTTGCCCACGCTTCCGACATCGGGACGTCGAAAAATGCGTGCGATACGATCATGGACTTCAAGCAGTCGGAGAAAGATTTGATCGAACTCTCGCAGATCGATGCCGATATCCATTCCCACGGCCAGCAAGCCTTCAACC
>NZ_JBFUBY010001383.1:0-412 GCF_056405515.1 Polaromonas sp. P1_G2 | reverse complement strand
GGTCATAGGCGACGCTTCGATGTGCGACGCTTATGACCGGCACGAAGCCTTTCATATTGCCGCAATGGGGAGCCAGCTTTTGGCGTAGATCACCGAGTGCTTCCCGGATGCCGTTCAATCCTCAAGGCCCAGTTCCTTCCAGACATCCTCGTTCGAGAGGGTCTTGAAAGGTTTTGCGCTACGGTCCTTCACGACGTAAAAATCTTCGAGCTCTTCCAGCTTTTCGATGATCGCCTGACGAAAAAGCTCGCTTTGATTGAGGCCATGAGCCTTGGCCAGATCATTCCAGCGGCGTTTCGTTTCATCGTCTATGCGGATGCTAACCGTCGCCATGAAATGATCCTCGTACAATATATGTTGCACGTAGCGGACGTCGTTGAATTCAAGTTAGGCTGTGGCGACATGCAAAAGC
>NZ_JBFUBY010001382.1:0-412 GCF_056405515.1 Polaromonas sp. P1_G2 | reverse complement strand
CGCCAATGCCGCGCATCAGCTGAGAACACCGCTGGCACTGCTCTCCACCCAGGCGAGCGTCGCGGCCCGCGAGGACGATGCCGTCAGGCGCGACGAGGCCCTGCAGGCGCTGCGCGACAGCACCCGCCAGGTGGCACGGCTTGCCAGCCAGTTGCTTACCCTCTCCCGCGCCGAACCCGGCAGCCGCCGGCCGAGGCAGGACCGGATCGAGCTTGTGGAAACCGCGCGCAAGATCCTGGCCGACCATGCCGAGACCGCACTTGCCCAGGAGATAGATCTCGGGCTGGAAGCGGACATGTCCGCGACCGTCGTCGGCGACGCCACCATGCTCAGGGAAATGATCGTCAACCTCGTCGACAATGCCCTGCGCTATACGCCCCCGGGCGGAAGGGTGACCGTCACGGTGTCCCGC
>NZ_JBFUBY010001381.1:0-412 GCF_056405515.1 Polaromonas sp. P1_G2 | reverse complement strand
ACCTGTCACCTTCGGGTTCACGCTCAGCCAGTTGCCGCTGATCATGAAGCATTCGCTTGAAGACAAGGACGCGAATGTCTGAGAGCCGCGCGGATTGGCGGCGGCAGGTCGCCTATGGCCTGCTGATTTTCCTGACGATCCTGCTTGTCCAGGTCATCACCGAACACAAGATGGGCCGCGTCTGGACCTGCGCCTGCGGCACGATCAAACTGTTCGAGCCCGCGGTCCACTCTTCCGGCAATTCCCAGCAGATTTCCGACTGGTATACGCCGAGCCACATTATTCACGGCTTCCTGTTCTACGGCCTGACCTGGCTCTTCCTGCGTCGCCAGCCGATCGCACTGCGTCTCGGCATCGCCGCGCTGATCGAAACCGCCTGGGAAATCCTGGAAAACAGCCCTATCATCATCCT
>NZ_JBFUBY010001380.1:0-413 GCF_056405515.1 Polaromonas sp. P1_G2 | reverse complement strand
GCCGAGCCCCAGGGCGGACACTTCCAAAGTTCCGAGTTTACGTGTTTTCATGGTGTTTCTCCTAATTTTTGATCTCAGATCATCACGTAGCGCATCAGAATAAAGGCGAGGATTGTGCCCTTATGGGACGCTGCGGGGAGTGGGATGTCTGCAGCATAGTGCTTTCCGGTTGGTTCGACGGGCGGCTCGGCCGTTCCTGATCTGGTGCTCTGAATGTAGCGTTTGCGGCCGCTTTCGACTAGCTGCTATAATCTGCATGAACCTATTAGACGGACTAATGAATGGCGCAGGAAAACCTCAACGATCTCGTGGCCTTCCTGACGGTGGCGCGCGAACAGAGCTTCACCAAGGCGGCGGCCAAGCTCGGCGTGTCCCAGTCGGCACTGAGCCAGACCGTGCGCGGCCTTGAGGAG
>NZ_JBFUBY010001379.1:0-413 GCF_056405515.1 Polaromonas sp. P1_G2 | reverse complement strand
ATAGAAAGTGAATTGCGGCAGCGGTTCGATGATGGCGATCCGGCTGCGGCCCCTTTCCGCCAGCCGCTGCACCGCCTCATAAGCATAAGCTTCGTTGTCGAAATCGTGATAGGGGTGGACGATGCCCATCTGCGTTCGGCCATGGGTGGCAAAGGGCAGATTGCGTTCGGTGAGCAGCCGGATGCGCGGGTCGTCGGGTTCGGTCGAGGAGAGGATGACGCCGTCGGCCGCACCGGTGTCGAGGATGTAGCGGACCGGCGCCATCGGATCGCGGTCGGTGCCGTAGGGTGTGACGATCAGGTGGTAATTGGTGCTCGCAAGAATTTCGGTGATGCCGTAGACGATGTGCGAGGTGAGCCCCATCAGCTCTTCATTGATGCTGAGGATCAGGCTGATGACATTGGTCTTGCCGG
>NZ_JBFUBY010001378.1:0-413 GCF_056405515.1 Polaromonas sp. P1_G2 | reverse complement strand
CCTCCTATACCGAGCCGTTCAACACCGCCCGGACGTTCGCGTCGATGGACCATATCAGCCGCGGCCGGGTGGCATGGAACGTGG
Organism: Polaromonas sp. P1_G2; assembly: GCF_056405515.1. Classification (NCBI taxonomy): domain Bacteria; kingdom Pseudomonadati; phylum Pseudomonadota; class Betaproteobacteria; order Burkholderiales; family Comamonadaceae; genus Polaromonas; species Polaromonas sp. P1_G2. The sequence continues at coordinate 329 of NZ_JBFUBY010001378.1, read as the reverse complement.
TGACGTCGGCGCTTGAAGAAGAAGCGATGAACTACGGCCGCGACGCCAATATCGACCATGCCCTGCGCTATGATCGCGCCGCCGAATTCCTCGACGTGGCCAAGGCATTGTGGGACAGCTGGGAGGACGATGCGGTCGTGCTCGACAAGGCATCAGGCCTCTTCGCCGATCCTGCCAAGGTCCACTTCCTCCATCACAAGGGCAAGCACTTCAGGGTTCGCGGGCCGCTCAACGTCACGCGGCCGCCGCAGGGCTATCCGGTGATCGTGCAGGCCGGATCGTCGGAGGCGGGAAAGAACCTCGCCGCACAGCATGCCGAAGTCCACTTC
>NZ_JBFUBY010001377.1:0-413 GCF_056405515.1 Polaromonas sp. P1_G2 | reverse complement strand
CATTGACAATGCCCGCTTCCGCAGGCCGGTCGTTCCCGGCGACCGCGTCGAATTCCATGTGACGAAGCAGAAGCAGCGCGGCAATATCTGGAAGTATCATTGCGACGCGAAGGTCGACGGACAGCTCGTCGCCGAGGCTGATGTCGGTGCCATGATGATGGCCAAGGGCAAAGAATGACCACTATATCTCAGTCGGCGCGTATTCATCCGCTGTCGATCGTCGAAGACGGCGCGGTGATCGGTGACAATGTGACGATCGGCCCTTTCTGTCATGTCGGCCCGAAAGTCGTGCTCGGCAATGATGTGGAGCTCGTGAGCCATGTCGTTGTCACCGGCCTGACGACGCTGGGCAACAGCAACAGGATTTTCCCGAATGCAGTGATCGGCGCCGATCCGCAAAGCGTCCATCACAG
>NZ_JBFUBY010001376.1:0-413 GCF_056405515.1 Polaromonas sp. P1_G2 | reverse complement strand
CGATGCACGCCGCGCGGCCGCACCGCGACCGCGGCGACCGCCGCCTTCTCCCTGCCCGGCTGCCTGATCTGAGGTCTGGTCCATGGTCTTTCCTTTACGATGAGCCCGCCTGAGGCGAGTGCTGTGTTTCCTTTGATCCTAAAGGATGCCGCAAAAGGAACAATCCTCTATGCGCCAATGTCTACGCTGGAAACGAAATGACGCATTTGTCTGTTTGCGCCATCAGGCGAAGTTCGTTGATACAAATCCCGGGCTCTGATATTTTGCGGCCATGATGAATATCACTGTTTCCATCGATGACGAAATTTACCGCCGCGCCGAACTAAGAGCGGCGGAACTTAATACGTCTGTTTCAGCTATGGTCCAGAAATATCTGACAGGCATTTCATCGGGTCTTAGCCAACGCGCTTCTC
>NZ_JBFUBY010001375.1:0-413 GCF_056405515.1 Polaromonas sp. P1_G2 | reverse complement strand
GGTCAGGCGTGAGGGCGCTCTGGAAAGAGCGAAAAAACCCGTCGGACAGCGCATTCAGCACGTCCGGCGGGATTAGGGGCCAATCAAAGGGCATTGATTGACTGGAAGAGAATTCGTTATATTCCCTTATTATCAACGAACAAGGCGGAATCTTCGAACCGCGACAAATTGATCATATCGCATCCGCCCAATTCCGCACCTTGCTCGCCATGGCGGCCATGTGATCTGCCGTCGAGAAGCCGGAGATTTTCTTGCGCGGCTTGAGATCGTGGTCGCCGTCTTCAAGCCAGAAGATCTCGATCCGGTCCGAGAGCGTGTATGCCGGCACTTCGTCAATCGTGCCAAACGGATCCCGCGTTCCCTGGGCTATCAATGCAGGGGTTTTCAACGTGGCGAGGTGGGCCGTTCGCAAC
>NZ_JBFUBY010001374.1:0-413 GCF_056405515.1 Polaromonas sp. P1_G2 | reverse complement strand
GGCTCCGCCGATATCGACGCCGCGCTGGCTACATTGAATGCATGACATCCCACCGATGGATTTGATCAAGACAAGGATATGAGCATGTTTGATCTGACCGGCCGCAAGGCACTTGTCACAGGTGCTTCCGGAGGCATCGGCGAGGAGATCGCCCGCGCTTTGCATAAGCAGGGCGCTACGGTCGGCCTGCATGGCACGCGCCGCGAGAAGCTCGACGCGCTTGCCGCCGAGCTTGGTGACCGTACTTATGTCTTCACGGCCGACATAACCGATCGCGCCGCGCTCAAGACGCTGGCGCAGGATGTCGAAAGCACGCTGGGCGGCGTCGATATCCTGGTCAACAATGCCGGCATCACCCGCGACGGTCTGATGATGCGCATGAGCGACGAGGACTGGGACGCGGTCATCAACAT
>NZ_JBFUBY010001373.1:0-414 GCF_056405515.1 Polaromonas sp. P1_G2 | reverse complement strand
ACCCATGGCAGCGTCGCAAGCGGCGTGTCGAGGCCGAGGATCAGGTCTCTGAGCGTCCTGCCGGAGAGGTTGGAGGTGGAGACGCCGAGGCCGACATAGCCGCCTGCCCAGCCGATCCCGGTCTGCCGATCGAGGCCGACCGTCGTGCACCAGTCGCGCGGCACGCCGAGCACGCCGCACCAGGCATGGTCGATCCTGAGGCTTTTGGTCTGCGGCAGCAGCCGGTAGAGGATGGCCTTGAGCTGCGCGATCGTCGCAGCCTGCGTCCGGCCACGGTCGTCGGTTTGGGAGCCGAAGCGATAGGGCACGCCGCGGCCGCCCATGGTGATCCGGCCCTCGCGCGTGCGCTGGGCGTAGCAATAGGCATGCGCCATGTCGCCGAGCAGCTCGTGGCCTTCCCAGCCGATCTCGCGC
>NZ_JBFUBY010001372.1:0-414 GCF_056405515.1 Polaromonas sp. P1_G2 | reverse complement strand
GCTCTGGCCGATGCCGCCGCTCACGCACTTCGGCGCGCCGGGGAGATCGATCGCCGCGCCGCAAAGCTGCAGGCAGCGGCACCCAAGCTACGCAGCAGGGGCGCTGAAGCGGTCGTCCGCAGACTGCTCGACGCGGACGCCTTGCCGGCCTCGGCGCCTGGCGGCAATCTGTCGCGCTGGGCTGCCACCCGGCTGTTCGAGCGGCTGGAGAGCTTTGGCGCGGTGCGGGAGCTATCCGGCCGCACGTCATTCCGGATTTTTGGGTTATGATGGCGACCGGATCGGGCACAGCAAGGAGGCAGCAGACGGCGAGAGCGCCACGGCATGACGTGTTGTTCGACAGGGAGCTGGCAGACCTGCCGCCGCAACTGCGCTGGCGCGAATGGATGCTGCGGGCCGAGGCAGTGATTTTTG
>NZ_JBFUBY010001371.1:0-414 GCF_056405515.1 Polaromonas sp. P1_G2 | reverse complement strand
GCGATCAGTTTTCCGATCTCGACACATCCGAATTCGCCTTCTCGCCCGGCGGATCGGAAAGCAAGAACATGGTACGCGCTTATTATAAATGGCAAGTGATGACCGATCTGGTGCGGCCCTATATCAGCAATCTCCGCCCCGCCGGCCAGGTCATGCCGACGCAATTCCTCATCGTTTCGACCACGGCGTTCGAGAACGAGAAATATTAGGAGGGCGGCATGCTGAAACATCTCGCAACCTCCATCCGCGCGGCATTCCAACATCTCTTCGAGGACCGCAAAGGCGCCAGCGCCATCGAATTCGCCTTCCTGGCGCCGGTGCTGATCGCGCTCTATGTCGGTTCCTTCGAAGTCACCGAGGCCTATAATGCCGCCGGCAAGGTTTTGAAGGCGGCAGCCACGGTCTCCGACATCG
>NZ_JBFUBY010001370.1:0-414 GCF_056405515.1 Polaromonas sp. P1_G2 | reverse complement strand
GGAGAGGTCCGCGTTGACGGCCTGCACCTTGCCGTCAGCGGTGTCGAGTGCGACGGACAGTTTCGGCGTGAGTTTGCCGTAGCGGATCGAGGTCGTCAGCTGATAGCTGCCGCGCGCCAGATGCGAAAAAACGAAATCGCCGAGATCGATCCGGTCACCGAGTTTCGTCGGCTCAGGGAGCGTGAGGGATACGTTCTTGGCGACGATCTCCTCCGTCCGGGCGTTGCGTAGCGCTTCGACGCCTTTGTCGAGACCGGGATAAAGTTCGGCGAGCAGGCCGGGAATGCGGTCGATCCGCATGGAAGCCCAGTCGATCGGCCGCCGCGGCAGGAAGCGCAGGTCACCCTCGGCGCGGCCGATTTCGAGCCGCGCAAGTTCCATGCGCCCACTCAAAAGTGGCATCGGATCGAGCAC
>NZ_JBFUBY010001369.1:0-414 GCF_056405515.1 Polaromonas sp. P1_G2 | reverse complement strand
GGCCTGGACAAATCGGCCGTCGCCGAACCCGTGGCCAGTGATATCTTTCTTCAGGGCAAGAGCCGGGAGGTCATCGGCGCCGAACTGCAGAACTGGCTGGGCGATGCGGCGCAGGATGCCGGCGCCGCATTGCAATCGATCGAAAGCGATGCCGGCAGCGATCGCGGCCCGGCTTCCATCGGCTTGTCGGCCAATATCTACGGCAATTGGAAGTCGATCGAAAACGTCGTCTTCCGCATCGAGACAGCCAAGCCGGTTCTGTTCGTTCATGACCTCGAAATCCAATCCGGCTCCGCACCCGGTGAGAACCAGGAGCCTCGGGTGACGATGCGCATTGCCTTTCACGGGGTGACGCGCCTGTCGGACAAGGCCGGCCCGTGATGAATGCGCTCGCTATGCTCAAACTGGTTGCCC
>NZ_JBFUBY010001368.1:0-414 GCF_056405515.1 Polaromonas sp. P1_G2 | reverse complement strand
GCCCGATCTTCTCCAGTCCGAGAATGCGCTCGTAGAACGCCTCCGCCGCATCGAGGTCATCGACGTAAAGTGCCGATTCCAGAATTTGCGACGGAGCCTTGTTCATCGTCTCATCTCAGGCGATCGCCTGCTTCTGCATTTGCACGAGGTCGCTGATACCCTGCTTGGCGAGACCCATCAGCGTCAGCAGTTCTTCCTCGGAAAACGGTGCGCCCTCGGCCGTGCCCTGGATCTCGACGATGCCGCCTTTGCCGGTCATGACGAAATTGGCATCCGTCTCGGCCGAGGAATCTTCGAGATAATCGAGGTCCAGGACCGGCTGATTGGCGAAGACGCCGCAGGAGATCGCCGCCACATGATCCTTCAACGCCTTCTCGACCTTGATCATGTTGCGGGCTTCCATCCACTTCAGGC
>NZ_JBFUBY010001367.1:0-414 GCF_056405515.1 Polaromonas sp. P1_G2 | reverse complement strand
AGCATTTCCTGCAACTCGGCGCTGCCGACGCCGATCCGATCAGTCGGCCGAACCGGAGCGCGCTTCTCCATCGCCAGCCATCCCCGCAGTTGGTCGGCTTCGGAGCGGAGCTTGTCGAGCTCGGCCAGTTCGGTGGCGAGCTCAGCAGATGGGCGATAGCCATCAGGCTTGACCGGGGCGACGGGCTCGCGGAGGTTCGCCATCAGATCGTCGGCCGCACGCTTGTGGGCCAGTGCTTCGTCGCCGGCAGACTTCGCCAGGTCGTCGAGCACGGCCACGCCGATGACGCTGTCGACTCGGCGCCGACGTTCTGTGGGCAGCATGTCACCCAACTCGGTCAGACGATCCTGATTCGCGATGCAGGACATGTCGAAGACGTCGAGGTTGAAGCCGAGCAGTGCGATGACCTTGAGG
>NZ_JBFUBY010001366.1:0-414 GCF_056405515.1 Polaromonas sp. P1_G2 | reverse complement strand
TCCTCGACCGTGGCAGTCATCAGGTTCATCGCCGGCGATCCCATGAAGTCGGCGACGAACATGTTGGCCGGATTGTTGTAGATTTCCGCCGGCGTGCCGGCCTGCTGCAGCACTCCGTCCTTAAGAACGGCGATCTTGGTCGCCAGCGTCATTGCCTCGATCTGGTCATGTGTCACGTAGACGATGGTCGTCTTCATGCGGTGGTGCAGGCGCTTGATCTCGGTGCGCATGTCGACACGCAGCTTGGCATCGAGGTTGGAGAGCGGCTCRTCGAACAGGAACAGTTTGGGATCGCGCACCAGAGCGCGACCCATGGCGACGCGCTGGCGCTGGCCACCGGAAAGCTGGCTCGGCTTGCGGTCGAGCAGATGGGTGATCTGCAGCACCCTGGCAACGTCGTCGATCGCCTTCTTG
>NZ_JBFUBY010001365.1:0-415 GCF_056405515.1 Polaromonas sp. P1_G2 | reverse complement strand
CCTTCGACCCCGGCCTCGTCGCCTCGGTGCGCAAGGCCGCGGAAGATCTTGGCTACAGCCATATGGACATTATCTCCGGCGCCGGCCACGACGCCTGCTGGGCCTCCAAAGTAGCGCCCGCCACCATGGTCATGTGCCCCTGCGTCGGCGGTCTGAGCCACAACGAGGCCGAGGACATCTCCAAGGAATGGGCCACAGCCGGCGCCGACGTGCTACTCCGCGCGGTGGTGGAGACGGCAGGGATTGTGGAGTGAAAAAGCCGTCTCCAGAGCTGGCGCTCATATGGCTCTTTGCCCCGCTGGTCTGGATTGGGTTGCTGGTAAAGGTCGTCAACCTCGTCGAACTGCGCAGCACATACACTAGTCTCTGGCGAGAGCATCAAAACATGATGCAGCTGTTCGACCAGGGACAAAGG
>NZ_JBFUBY010001364.1:0-415 GCF_056405515.1 Polaromonas sp. P1_G2 | reverse complement strand
GGCGAGAAAAGAGCGAGACGCGGCCCATCATAGCATCGATCTGCACCCGGCTCCTGCGTAAACCGGCAGACGAGCGCCGCCTTCCTGCCTACCGTTCCGATACGATCGCGTAGTCGCTTCGATACCTCGTGATAATACCCGCCCGCATCACCCCTCGCTAACCTCAGGCCCGAAAGCAGTTCGCTGCGACCGGCAGGCTGCTGCAGCCAATTGCCGCCTCGGCAAACGCCGGCCACGAGGAGATCGAGCCAATGTCACTGTTTGCAAGCGACTTTTCCGGCGCAAGCGCCATCCGGGTTCCAACGGTTCGTGACGCCCGTCCGAGTATTCGTGACGCCCGTCCGATGACTCGTGACGCCCGGTCCGGTGGGGCGTATTCTACGCGGGTCCTGCCCGAAGCGCATCAGCGCATGGT
>NZ_JBFUBY010001363.1:0-415 GCF_056405515.1 Polaromonas sp. P1_G2 | reverse complement strand
CCGCCGGGCCGAGGTCGCGCTGCAGCATGCCGAAGAGAAGCTCGAACTGATCGCGATGGCGCACCAGCACGCGCAGCACATCGAGCGCCATGACATTGCCGGAGCCTTCCCAGATGGCATTGACCGGCGCCTCGCGATAGTGCCGCGCGATCGGCCGCTCCTCGACATAACCGCTGCCGCCGAGGCACTCCATAGCCTCGTAGATCAGCGACGGCGCGAGCTTGCACACCCAATATTTGATCACCGGCGTCATGATCCGCTGATAGGCCGCTTCTTCCGGATTGGTAGCCGCATTGTCGAAAGCATGCGCCAGCCGGAAGCACAGCGCCGTTGCCGCCGAAGCGTCCAGCGCCATGTCGGCCACGATACGCGTCATGATCGGCTGGTCGATGAGATTCTTGCCGAACACGGAACG
>NZ_JBFUBY010001362.1:0-416 GCF_056405515.1 Polaromonas sp. P1_G2 | reverse complement strand
CGTCTATGCATGCCGCGAAAGATCTTCCCGCCGATCAGCAATCCGGCCCGCACGGTCTCGTCGATCAGGATGACAACGAGACCGCCCTCGGGTTCCCCAATGCCGAGCATGCGCTCGGCAATGACGGCGGCTTCCGTGTCATCGAGAAAGAAAACAGGAGCTGGCGCAAGCGATGCCCTGATCGCCTCCCGATCGACAACGGTTCCCGCACCAAGCGCAATGCCATTGCCGATCGTGCCGCACTGAATCCCGGCATCCCTGAGCATGGCGGCAACAGTCCCGCCGATTTCCGCACAGTCGCCGATCTTACGCCGGCTAACCACGACACCGGCCAGATTCATGATGACGATTTCGGTACCCGATGTGGTCAGATTGACACCGACCGAATGGGCGCCATCGGCCAGGAGCATGAATTC
>NZ_JBFUBY010001361.1:0-416 GCF_056405515.1 Polaromonas sp. P1_G2 | reverse complement strand
GGATGGCCGAGAGGTGTTTTCGCGGGCTGTCGAGCTCATGACCAGGACATCGCAAAGGGTGCTCGATCAGGCTGAAATCGCCATCGGGCAGATCGATCGGTTTGTCCCGCATCAGGCCAATGCACGCATGTTTGACGCCGTTTGCGGCAATCTCGGCATCGATCCGGCAAGAACGGTGCGGACGATCGAAACCTTCGGTAATTCCTCCGCTGCCACCATCCCGCTTTCGCTTTCCGTCGCCAGGAAAGAGCGACCATTTGCGGAGGGCGAGACGCTGCTGCTGACCGCTGCCGGGGCCGGTTTGACGGGCGGTGCAGTGGTCTATCGAGTCTAGCCGACGAAGGCGGTCTCCATTGCAAAGGCGTTCACCCGACATGAATGCTATCCAAACCGTTCCTGCAGAGACGGCGTCCGAT
>NZ_JBFUBY010001360.1:0-416 GCF_056405515.1 Polaromonas sp. P1_G2 | reverse complement strand
TTCCAGCATCGACTTGCCGAAATAGCTCGTCAGCGGCCGGATCAGGTAGTCGAACGGAGTGCGCTCGGTCGTCTTGATGAAGGCTTCCACCGGCATGCCCGGAATGATCTCCGCATTGGTGCCTAGGTATTTCTCCTCACCCGGCAGGATGCTGATCGACACCTGGTAGAAACTCTGGCCGGTGCGCTCATTGGTGATGATGTCGGCCGAGACGCGTTTGACCACCCCCTTGAGATCGGGCGTATGGCGATGGTCGAAGCTGTTGAAGCGGATGATCACCGGCGTGTTGAGATGCACCTGATCGATCTGCGACGGCGGCACCTGGACGCTGACGACGAGCTTCACATTGTCGGGCACGATCTCCATCATCGGCTCGGCGGCGCGGATGACCTGACGGACCGCATGCACCTGCATGT
>NZ_JBFUBY010001359.1:0-416 GCF_056405515.1 Polaromonas sp. P1_G2 | reverse complement strand
GTAATCTTCATCAACCAGATCCGCATGAAGATCGGCGTCATGTTCGGTTCGCCGGAAACGACCACCGGCGGCAATGCGCTGAAATTTTATGCCTCCGTCCGTCTCGACATCCGCCGCATCGGTTCGGTCAAGGAGCGCGATGAAGTGGTCGGCAACCAGACCCGCGTGAAAGTCGTCAAGAACAAGATGGCGCCGCCCTTCAAGCAGGTCGAATTCGATATCATGTATGGCGAAGGCGTTTCCAAGACCGGCGAACTGGTCGATCTTGGCGTCAAGGCCGGCATCGTCGAGAAGTCTGGCGCCTGGTTCTCATATAATAGCCAGCGCCTCGGCCAGGGCCGCGAGAACGCAAAGCTTTTCCTGCGCGACAATCCGGATCTCGCCCGCGAAATCGAATTGTCGCTACGCCAGAATGC
>NZ_JBFUBY010001358.1:0-416 GCF_056405515.1 Polaromonas sp. P1_G2 | reverse complement strand
GCCATAGGGGCCGGGGTCTGAGGTCCGGATCACGGCGAAGGCGTTGCTGGCGGCCTCGTAAAAGGAGAAGCGTTCGAGCGCTTTGATCTTCACATGCCGATGTTCCGCCGCATCGATAATGGCTTGCACACGATCAAAAATCGGCAGGATCTTTTCCGCCGCGCCGACGACCTGCATCCGCTTGACCGGCGCATCGACGAAGGTGTCGACCGGCATCAGTTCGAGGATCGCTGCGAGGCCGGTGGGGATATCGGCGCCGGGAAGATCGATGATCTTTCCCCAGATCGTCTTTGCCGCGATGGTCGCAGCCGGATGGTTGACGTCGCAAATCAGGAGATCGTCGCCATGGCCCATCAGCATGAGCACATTGACGATTTCGGCACTGAGAAGACGTGGGATTCGCTTGAGCATTGTTG
>NZ_JBFUBY010001357.1:0-417 GCF_056405515.1 Polaromonas sp. P1_G2 | reverse complement strand
GCGAAGAATTCTGGGAATTTTTCATATTCATGCGGCTCGATGACATTGCCGATCCGGAGCGCATAGATATCGGCGCCGGAGCGCTCGGCGAAAGCACGCGCCGTCTTTTCATTGACCACCTTCGACAGCCCGTAGGAATCCATCGGATTGACGTCGTAGTCCTCTTCGAGCGGGAACTGATGGAAGTCGCGATGGCCTTCGGCGAAGCAGACCCCATAGGTCGTCTCGCTGGAGGCGACGATGATCTTGCGGATGCCGAGTTTCACCGCCGCTTCGATGACATTGTAGGTGCCCATCGTGTTGATGCGGAAGGTCTCGTTGTCGGTCTTGATCAGGACGCGCGGAATGGCGGCGAAATGCACCACGGCATCGAAAGGCTGCACGCCCCTGCCATGATCGAGATCGGGAGAATCCCGG
>NZ_JBFUBY010001356.1:0-417 GCF_056405515.1 Polaromonas sp. P1_G2 | reverse complement strand
CCATCATCAAGAGCGAACCCGATATTGCCATCGTTCTGATGGATATCATGATGCCGGGCATGGACGGTTATGAGACGATGCAGGCCATCCGCTCCGACCCAGCCTTCCGACGATTGCCGATCGTGGCGCTGACGGCCAAGGCGATGAAGGGCGACCGCGAGAAATGCCTGGAAGCCGGCGCATCGGACTATCTGGCCAAGCCGGTCAACACCGAACAATTGCTGACTGCTTTGCGCATGTGGCTGCATCGCTGAGGTTTGACAATGGAGCCAGTGAATATCCTACTCGTCGACGATCAGCCCTCGAAGCTCCTGAGCTACGAGGTCATTCTGCAGGAGTTGCGGGAGAACCTGATCAAGGCGCGCTCGGGCCGGGAAGCGCTGGAACAGCTGCTCAAGAACGAGGTGGCTGTCATTC
>NZ_JBFUBY010001355.1:0-417 GCF_056405515.1 Polaromonas sp. P1_G2 | reverse complement strand
GTGTTCGGCTGCTGACCGGTAATCTCAACCATCCGGGCGGTGCGATTGGATACCGTGTCGAATGGCAAGGGCGTTCGGTGGCGCTGATCACCGATACCGAGCACCAGCCTGGCATTCTCGATCCCAACGTGCTGTCGCTGATCGAGGGCGTCGATCTCTTCCTCTACGACACCACCTATACGGACGACGAGATGCCCTACAAGATCGGCTATGGTCATTCCTCCTGGCAGCACGCTATTCGGTTGGCGCGGGCGGCCGAGGCGGCGCATGTCGCCTTCATCCATCATTCGCCGCTGCGTACCGATGCCGAGATAGAGGCGATCGATCGCCTCGCCGTCAACCAGTTTCCCAACGCCTTTTCGGCACGCGAAGGCCAGGTCTTCGACGTCGATGGCCTGACGCTACGCGAGCATATCC
>NZ_JBFUBY010001354.1:0-417 GCF_056405515.1 Polaromonas sp. P1_G2 | reverse complement strand
CTTTCGAGCTTGTCGGAGCGAGAGCGCCGGATCATCAGGTCAATTCCTCATTTGAAAATCTGGCTGAAGGCGTCGCCGAACAGCGTCAGCATTGAGACGATGCCGAAGTAGAGCAGAAGCACGCCCCCCACGACCTGATACGGCGTGGAGATGAAATAGACGGGAACCACCGGGGCGAGTTTGTTGATGAAGCCAATCGCCATGTTGAACAGCACGTTGAACAGGATGAAAGGGCTCGCCAGCCTGAGCATCACCGTGAACGTTGCAGCCAGCGTATCGACCAGCGACACCGGCGCCTTCTGCGCATCGAAAACATCGTTGACCGGCCAGATTTTGTAGGATTGCGCCAGCGCCAGGAAAAGCTGGTGATGGAAATCCAGCATGAACAACACCATCAGCCCGCCGAAGGTGATGAGA
>NZ_JBFUBY010001353.1:0-417 GCF_056405515.1 Polaromonas sp. P1_G2 | reverse complement strand
GCCTATCGCCGCAGCCACAAACTGGCCTCCAGCGACGGACAGCTCGTGAGCTCCCAGTTCATGACGCAGCTCAACAGCCAGATCGTCGCCGCCCAGTCGCGGCTGATCGCAGCGCAAGCCGCTTATGACGCCGTGGCCGCTGCCGGTCCCAATGCCGGCAGTTCCGATCCGGTCGCAGCTGCGGCCCTGGTCGCGCTGCGCAACAAGGCCGGCAATCTGCAGCAGCAGCTTGATGCCATGTCCATGACCTACGGCAAGCGTCATCCGGCTCTCGTGCAATTGCATGCCGAGCTCAACGCCGCCAATGCCCAGATCAAGGCCGAAGTGAACCGCATCCACGAAGCGGCGAAATCGACGCTCGACAAGGCGAAGTCGGGGCTTGATGGCCTGAACGCCAAGATGGACGATCTCAAGGGC
>NZ_JBFUBY010001352.1:0-417 GCF_056405515.1 Polaromonas sp. P1_G2 | reverse complement strand
GATTCTCGCCGATGTCGGCGGCGCTTCGACGGTGGTGGATGATGGCAGGAACGGCTTCATCGTCGCAAATGACGACGACGTTACAGACTTGGCGCAGCGGATGCTCGAAATCGCCCGGCCGCAGTGCCACGAAGCCATGCGTACCGCCGCCCTCGCGCGCAAGACCGACTATTCGCTCGATAAAATGGTGGATGCGACCGAGGCAGTTTACCGCGGGCTTGCGCAGGGCGGATAATCCCGATTCTTACTGGCCGACAGCAGGCCGGCCGTCTGACAGACAAGTAAGTGCGCCGATTCTCGTCAGCAGGACGCGAACATTCGCGCATCACTTTGGACCAGTTCGGGACGTTTGGCCCCAATTGCGGGGCATTTGGTGCCCTTATGTTCCCCTAAGGCCCTTGTTGCGGCCTTGGAGAA
>NZ_JBFUBY010001351.1:0-418 GCF_056405515.1 Polaromonas sp. P1_G2 | reverse complement strand
GCGGTGCGCCGTCCGACTATGACGAGTGGGGAGAGATGGGCGCCGACGGCTGGTCGTTCGAGGCTGCCCTTCCCTATTTCCGCAAGCTCGAACGCGATGTCGACTTCGGCAATGACAACAAATATCACGGTACGGTCGGGCCGATCCCGATCCGGCGGATTTCAGACCAGCGCATGTCGCCCTTCGACAAAAACGTCTGTGGCGTCTTCGAACGGCAGGGCTACAAGCGCCACGCCGACCAGAACGGCGTCTGGGAGGACGGCATCTTCGTCGGCGCCATCGCCGTCGACGACAACGGCCACCGTATCCCCACTTCGCTTGCCTATCTCACCGACGATGTCCGCAAACGCGCCAATCTTGAAATCGTTACCGATCATACGGCCGAGCGGCTGTTGATCGACAATGGCCGTATCACCGG
>NZ_JBFUBY010001350.1:0-418 GCF_056405515.1 Polaromonas sp. P1_G2 | reverse complement strand
TTCCACAAGGACGCCAGCGGCATCTATCTCGGTGGCCAGTTCTGGGATGGCCGGGCTGCGACGTTGGAGGATCAGGCGGGCGGACCGCCGCTCAACCCGGTCGAGATGGGCATGCCGGACGAAAAGTCCGTCGCCGCGCGGATTGCCGAGAATGCGGATTATGTGAAGGCCTTCACGGCGCTGTTCGGTGCCGATGCGATGCAGGACCCAGAGAAGACATTCCGGTTCGCCACCGAGGCGATCGCCGCCTTCGAGCGCACCAAGTCGTTCTCGCCTTTCGATGCCAAATATGACCGCTATCTGCGCGGCGAGGCGAAGCTGACCGACCAGGAGGAACTCGGCCGGACGTTGTTCTTCTCCACCCAGTTCGCCAGCTGCAGCCTCTGCCACGATCTCAAGGGCAATGATGGCACCTACG
>NZ_JBFUBY010001349.1:0-418 GCF_056405515.1 Polaromonas sp. P1_G2 | reverse complement strand
GCGATGGGTCGGCATAGATGTCAGCCCATTGTTCGTGCTCAGCATCGCTGAGGGCTGTTTGGCTGCAGGAGGTCGGATATGCCCCGCCTTCCATCTGCGGCCAGAGCCCATGCAGGACAAAGCCCTTCGGAGAACTGCACTCCTTCTGGTGCCCATGGTTCGTGGCACAGAAGCCGGGCTCCCACGACAGCGCCAGGACATAATAATCGAACTGTCCCGGCGGCCGCTTGCCGACATCGTGTGGAGCAGCGTTCAGATTGACGGGAGCAACCAGCGTGGCCGCCGCCAGCATGGCTGCAAGGCCTGTCGATACGCAATTGCGAAAGCGCTTTTTCGTCGCCATGAGATTAATCCCCTCTCGTGATTTCCAGCAGACATACCCACAATTGCCGCACTCACCTTCGGGAGAGGCTTCTAC
>NZ_JBFUBY010001348.1:0-418 GCF_056405515.1 Polaromonas sp. P1_G2 | reverse complement strand
GACCACGCTTATCCTCGGCGCTGTGCTGATCGTCCTGGTGCTCTTCCTGCAAGACGGTCTGGTCGGCACGATTGGCAATCTCTGGCGCCGCAGGCTTCCCGATCCCAACGACGCGGCACGGAATTGCAGGCCCGTCATTATCGACGAAAAGGTGCTGGATGGCATTCTCGAAGATGCCGCCCGCCGCGCAGGTCCTGCCAAGCGGCTCACGACCACCGATGTGCTCAAGCGCTTCGGCGGCATCGTTCCCGTCAATCGCGTCACAAGAAGCTTTGAGCCTGGCCGGCCCTATTCGCTGATCGGACCGAACGGTGCGGGCAAGAGCTCTTATCTCAAGACCTGCGTGGGCATCTATGGCCCCGATGCCGGCCGGATCGAGATGGGCGGCGGCGACGTAACCAGAAAGGCGATCTTCGCC
>NZ_JBFUBY010001347.1:0-418 GCF_056405515.1 Polaromonas sp. P1_G2 | reverse complement strand
GAATTCTCCAAAGTGGCCAAGCCGCTGGAAAAAATTTACGACTGGTATTCCTTCAAGGTCCTGCCCCGGCTGGGCAAGCTGGTGGCCAACGACGACTCAAGCTATCAGTACCTCGCCGAGTCCATCCGCATGCATCCGGGCCAGGAAGAACTTAAAGCCCTGATGCGCAAAGGTGGTTTCGGCCATGTGGACTATCACAACATGTCGGGCGGTGTGGTGGCATTGCATGTTGGAATCAAGTGCTGAGGCATTGAACCGCTGAATTGAAATTGAAGTGTTGAGTGTGATTAAGGAGACGATATGAAAACGAAAATCTGGTCCGCGATTCTTTCCACCGTGCTGGTCACGGCCATGGCCCTGGCCGGCACGTCGGCCGAGGCCAAGCGCCTGGCCGGCGGCAAGTCGATCGGCAAACAGT
>NZ_JBFUBY010001346.1:0-419 GCF_056405515.1 Polaromonas sp. P1_G2 | reverse complement strand
CATGTCGATCGCTTCGGTAAAACGCACCGAAAGCTCGCGTTTGGCGTTCTGCCGGCCCTTCTTGACGATCACTTGCGCGGGTATGTCGCGCCAGTAGACGATGATACGATCTGCCATTCCCCGAACTCCTAAATGTGCGGCCACAATGGAACGAGAGGGGGCGTCGTTGCGCGGCCAGTCACGACGTCGCATTGATCATAATGCGACATGTTTTCCAGATTATGCAAGCGTGTAATTTGTCAGCTGWCATAGCTGACGAAAGCATGCCAATAGTCGGGCAAATGCTCGAAGAAATAGGGGATGGCAAGTACCAAAGCATAGCTCACATAGCCGACGATTGCGCTGATCAGAGCGCCTATCACAACGCCGAGCCCGACAACGATGCCATCTCGTTCGCTCAGGCCCAACCCCATCAGCGC
>NZ_JBFUBY010001345.1:0-419 GCF_056405515.1 Polaromonas sp. P1_G2 | reverse complement strand
GACCCGGCCATTCCGTTGCCAAGTCCGGCGAACAGAGTGGCAGGCTGCCGCAATCGGGCGCGTCGCCTCGACCAAGGCCCGCTGCCGGCGACAATCCGGTTCTGACCCTGTCGGGTGTCTGCAACGACCGGCTTCGCCACGTCGATCTCACGCTTCTCAAAGGGGAGATTCACGGGATTGCCGGGTTGATCGGCAGTTCTCGAACGGAGATCCTGCAGACGATTTTCGGCCTCCGGCGCATCGATACGGGCAATGTCGCGCTTGATGGGGTTTCGCTCAACAAGCGCACGCCGGCAGAAATCATCGAACTCGGCGTTGCCCTGGTGCCGGAAGACCGTCACGAACAGGGCCTCGTCCTCGAACATTCCATCGAGCGAAATCTCACCCTGCCGCGGCTGCGTCTTTTTTCTCGCTGGGGA
>NZ_JBFUBY010001344.1:0-419 GCF_056405515.1 Polaromonas sp. P1_G2 | reverse complement strand
CGATAATGGCGATGTCGCCGACCACGCCGACAAACTGTTCACCAAAGTCACCTATTCGCTGAAGGATATCGAGCAAAAGCAGCTCTCGCACATCCAGACGCTGACTGCCAACGCATCCGAGCACACCCAGAATATCGAGGAAATCCTGCAGAACACTGGCTTCAAGATGCCGGATGCCAAGGACATGGCCGCCGCCCAGCCGGACGACGACAGCGCCGTCGGCGGCCCCTATGTCGCGCCGGAAACCGCCGATGAATTCGAAAACTCTCTTTCCAGCCTCGACCTAGCCCTCGACCAGCTCGAACGCGTCAAGACTTTCGCCCGCAAACTGCCCTTCGCCAACCCGGCACCCGGCCGCCAGATCACCTCGCTGTTCGGCAATCGCATCGATCCCTTCTTCGGCAAGCTCGCCATGCATC
>NZ_JBFUBY010001343.1:0-419 GCF_056405515.1 Polaromonas sp. P1_G2 | reverse complement strand
ATTGTGGACACCGCCAGCCGGATGTCTGCGCGACCCGTAGACCGGGATGAGGCCGTGTACAGCTTCACGCTGCCCGCTTCCGGTAAATTTCAGACCWACCAGTCCGGCTGTCGTCCCTGATCAGGAACCGGATTCGCGGAGAGTTTCATGGCTTCTGCAGCGGAACAGCTTGCATCCAATCTTAGTTTCTCGACATTTGCCAAAGCGGATGATTTGAAGAAGCGCCTGTGGTTCACCCTCGGTGCGCTGCTCGTCTATCGCCTCGGCACCTATATTCCGCTGCCGGGCATCGACCTCGACGTGTTCGCCAAGGCGTTCGACAGCCAGTCGGGCGGTATCCTTGGCCTGTTCAACATGTTCTCCGGCGGTGCCGTGAGCCGTATGGCGATTTTCGCCCTTGGCATCATGCCGTATATCTC
>NZ_JBFUBY010001342.1:0-420 GCF_056405515.1 Polaromonas sp. P1_G2 | reverse complement strand
ATCCGCGACGGCCGGGCAGGCACGGAAATGTCATAGATCGCCATGCCCGCAGACCACGGCCTCGTCTTCATGGCGCCACCGGCCGTGCCGAGCGTATCGCCAATCGAAGTGGTGTAATAATCCTTCTCATCGGCAAAGGCAGCTTCTGCGAACAGGTCGAGCGCATGCACGACCAGCAAAAGGTCGTCATGGGTCTGCAGATGGATCGTCCAGGTCTTCGGCGGCGCCGGCACGAAGGTCGACTCGCCAGGCCTTTTGGGATCACGCACATCGATGATCGAAAACCCGCCGGACCAGGGATGGGCGATATAGGCATGGCCGCGATGCACCATCAGTTGCAGCCCGTCGCCGCGTCCACCCTGATCCGAATGGCCGAGCAGGCGCATATTGCGGGCATAATCCGGCTGCGGAAATGCCATC
>NZ_JBFUBY010001341.1:0-420 GCF_056405515.1 Polaromonas sp. P1_G2 | reverse complement strand
CGGCGACATCGACCTCGTCTGCAGCACGCTGGATTTCCCGTCGCAGGCGGAGATCGTCAAGGAGCCCTTGGTCAAGATCCAGCATACGGTCGTGGCCCGCTCCGAGCATCCGCTGCTGCAATTGCCGGTGGCGACGGCACAGGATCTGGCACGCTATCCCTGGCTGGTGCTGGCAAACGACCATGTCGGGACCAGCCGCATCGGTTCCTATTTCGTCGCCAACGGCATCGAGCCACCGACGATTGCCGTGGAGACGACATCGATCGGCCTGTTCAAGATTCTCAGCGAGGGCGATTTCCTCGCCCATTTCCCCGAACAGATGCTGGTCGATGCGGAAAAATACGGATTGAAGGAAGTCTCGCATGAGGGGACCTTCTGGGAGGCGGAAGCCGGCATTGCCTATCGCCGCACGCCCAACCC
>NZ_JBFUBY010001340.1:0-420 GCF_056405515.1 Polaromonas sp. P1_G2 | reverse complement strand
GAACTGACCTAACCACCTGCAATCCCGGCAGAAATCCGCCTTAGGCCGTCGAAGACACCATCCGCGTAAGATTTTTCCGGCGAAACACAAGAATCTCCCCAAGAAAGGTCAGTCTGATCCGTCTTACGCAGGTCGACAAGACGATGTATCAAAACCTCGGACGCGGGATCGGCTGTCGTCCGAGACAAACGGGAGAACATCATGCGCATTCGTACGATCATCGCCGCCGGCCTTCTGGCTCTGGCGCCCGCCCTGGCATGGGCGGACCCGACCGGCACCTTCAAGGTGCAAGGCGTCAATCCCGACAATGGTCAGCAGTATACCGGCACGGTGAAGGTGGTTCGCGAGGGCGAAACCTATGCGGTGGCCTGGAACATCGGCGGTCAGCAATTCGCCGGCACCGGCCTTGGCGCCAAATTC
>NZ_JBFUBY010001339.1:0-420 GCF_056405515.1 Polaromonas sp. P1_G2 | reverse complement strand
GTCACAAGGTGAGTACGATGGCACAGAATTGGAACCCGCAAAGCTGGAGGTCTAAGCCCATTCAGCAGGTTCCGGAGTATCCGGACATGGCTGCATTGCAGGCCACGGAAGCTCAGCTTGCCACCTATCCACCGCTGGTTTTTGCAGGCGAGGCGCGGCGTCTGAAGGCCTCGCTCGCCAAGGTAGCCAATGGAGAAAGCTTCCTCCTGCAGGGTGGCGATTGCGCCGAGAGCTTCGCCGAACATGGTGCCGACAATATCCGCGATTTCTTCCGCGCCTTCCTGCAGATGGCCGTGGTGCTGACCTWCGGCGCCCAGAAGCCGGTCGTCAAGGTCGGTCGCGTTGCCGGCCAGTTCGCCAAGCCGCGCTCGTCCGGCGTCGAGAAGCTGGGCGATGTGACACTGCCGAGCTACCGCGGCG
>NZ_JBFUBY010001338.1:0-420 GCF_056405515.1 Polaromonas sp. P1_G2 | reverse complement strand
GCTTATGACGGCGAGGATTTCGGCATGCTCCGGGACATCGACATCGTCTTCGACCTGATCGGCGGCGAGGTCCATGACCGCTCTTATCCCGTCATGAAGCGCGGCGGTCGCCTCATATACCTGAACGCCCTGCCGATCTTCGATCGCGGTGCCGAATTCGGTGTCACCGTCATGCTTGGCTACAAAGGTCCCGGCGACAATCCGCTGATGATCAAGAGGGTGATCGAAATGATGTCGGCGGGCGCATTCACACCGCAGGTGTCATCGACTATGCCACTTTCCGAGGCCGCCGAGGCGCATCGGCTGATCCAGTCGGGGAATGTCACGCGCGGTCGGCTTGTTCTGACCATCTAATCAGCCCGGCCGAACTTCATCCGTCGCCATCGGATAGTGAAGATTGCCGCCCTCGTAGGGTGGGAA
>NZ_JBFUBY010001337.1:0-420 GCF_056405515.1 Polaromonas sp. P1_G2 | reverse complement strand
GTCCAGGCCAGTTGATGCACCTGGCAGACAGCGCGTTGCCCCACCTCAGGACGCTGCTCGCTTCTGTCCCCGGCCTTGAGCGGGCGTTGATTTTTACGCCGGAAACCACCCGCGACAGATTCATCGATGATGGTCCGCCGCCGCCGCTGTCGCTGCAATTGTATTTCGCCGAATTGCCGGTTCTGGAGGCTGCGGTCACTGCAGGAGGGCCGCTGCAGGCTCTGGTCGGTCCCGGGCTGCTCGGCGAGGTCGGCGAGGCGGAAGTCCGTCAGCAGGTTTTCTATGTCAGGCCTTTTCCGGTCGATGATCCCATCGTCAAGCCGGGGCCGTCAGGCGTGCCCTGCAGTTTTGTCGTGCACTATCCCGGTCCTGCCGCGGACACCAATCTGTGGCTTTCGAACTATATCGCCAGTCATCCAC
>NZ_JBFUBY010001336.1:0-420 GCF_056405515.1 Polaromonas sp. P1_G2 | reverse complement strand
TGTCTGCCGCAGCCAGACGAGAAGGGGTCAGCCTCAACAAGTGGGTAACGAAAACCTTGGAACGAGCTGTCGCGAATTAGCCAACGGCACCCGCACCATCATGCTGCATGGCGGTGAGATCATGCTCGATGTCGGCAGCGACAACCGCAAGAACATGCAGGTCGAGGATCTGATCACCATGTTCCGCAAGATAAGCGGCCAGACGCTGGAGACAATGCATCGCTGATCGGCTGACGTCTGAGTTCAGCGCCCACAATTTGCCTGTTTCACATAGGACGATCTTCATATCCGGAGCGGAGACCTTGCCATGCTTTCGCGTCGATTTCTTCTTGCAGGCGGATCGGCCGCGGCCGCTATCGGCCTGTTCTCGGCGTTCAGACGTCCAGCCTCCGCCGGAACATTGCCTGCGGAACCCTGGGC
>NZ_JBFUBY010001335.1:0-421 GCF_056405515.1 Polaromonas sp. P1_G2 | reverse complement strand
GCCTCGCGGTTTGAGCCGACGGCAAAGAGGTAGCGCCCCCAGCGGCTATGGTGCAGCAAGACATAAGCGGGCACGCCGACGGCGATCACCATCCAGAACAGGCTCGGTATGCCGAGGAAGTCAGCCAGCGAGAACGAGGTGAAATCATCATTGTTGATGTTGATGGTCGAGCCATTGGTGATCAGCAGTCCGATACCCCGGAGTGCCGTCAGTGTGGCAAGTGTAATGATGAAGGGCGGCAAGCCCATGCGTACGATGCCGAAGGCGTGAAAACCGCCGATCGCGACGCCAATCAGCAGGGTCAGCACGATCGCCAGCCACATGGGAGTGCCGGCCTGCATCAGCCAGGCGATGACCACGCTGGAGAAGCCGACGACGGCGCCTACGGAAAGGTCGATGCCGCCGGTGATGATGACGAAGG
>NZ_JBFUBY010001334.1:0-421 GCF_056405515.1 Polaromonas sp. P1_G2 | reverse complement strand
GGGTGCGCATGGCGCAATATATCTCCATGCATCCGGCCGAGTTCGACAATGAAGCCGAGCGGCTGGAGCGCATCCGGCTGTGGCGCGAGCGCGACCATCCGCAGCGGGATGCCTTTCCGGGCGATCCGCGTGAGTGGGAGAAGAACAATGCTGGGGTGGCTGAGCTTTCGCCGCTGGGCGAGAAACTGCTCGGGCTGAAGGCCTGGTGATTGGGCGGATCGAGACGTCCTTGGAGAGGCGGCGTCCATTTGGCCATATTGGCCCTTGCGGACGAGCGAGTCTTCCGCAATGGCGTGTGTTTCGGCGGTCAACCGTCAGCCGGTCGGACATCCCCGACCTTGACGCGGCGAGTGCGGCATACGCCCGGTACATGGTCTCGTTCTCTTACGCGCGCAAGACCCTTGACCGACGAGCATGGACC
>NZ_JBFUBY010001333.1:0-421 GCF_056405515.1 Polaromonas sp. P1_G2 | reverse complement strand
GGCTGGCCGCGCTGGCCGACGCGCCGGCCCTGCTGGCGGATGAGGCCGGCGCCTTCGAGCTCGGCGGCGATGTTGGACACGGCCTGCACGGTCAGTCCGATCGCCTGGGCGAGCTCCGCCCGCGTGACCGGGCCGGGGCTGCGGCGCACCGCGTCGAACACGGCGCGGCGATTGAGCGCCCGGGTTTGCAGGAGATTGGTGCCGGGGAGGGTGCTTTCGCCCTCCATGCGCAGATTCATGGCCATGCCTTCGCTGAACTTTCCATTGCAGGATAATCAAAATCCGATTAAATAAAAAGTGTTGTATTATTCTGCCGCGCCTGGATGGAGGGCGGCAGGCGGAATTCGCATCTCAAGCCGGCATGAAGGAGACGAAGAGGAGCGGAGGAGCCATCGAGCTTTCTAGTAAGTAACCATAAGGT
>NZ_JBFUBY010001332.1:0-421 GCF_056405515.1 Polaromonas sp. P1_G2 | reverse complement strand
CGTCGTAGGTCCTCGATCAAGCCCCGAATGATCCGGACCTAAAGCCTGGGGTCAATCGGTTCACTTTCGAGCGCAAGAACGGCGAACACGCATTCGTGGATGTCGCGCAAGGGTGCCCGGGCCTGGAACCGTAGCAGACCTTCATGGCCGAGGCTGAATTCCCTGAGCGCCAGCGACCGCTTGCCGCCCAGGCTGCGCTTGCGCAGCCGCGAGAGATTGTCCGGCATGTCGTATTCCGGGCCGTAGATGATGCGCAGATAATCCTGGCCGCGGACTTTCAGCGCCGGCTGGATCAGGCCCTTTTCGCCGCGGGCAAGGAAGGCGAGCGGCTTGACGACCATGCCCTCGCCACCCCGCGCGGTCAGCGCCTCCCACCAGCGAACCGCCTCGTCGCAGGCATCGGCGTCGGCCAATACGATGT
>NZ_JBFUBY010001331.1:0-422 GCF_056405515.1 Polaromonas sp. P1_G2 | reverse complement strand
AAGCATTGACTTCGACTGTTTCGACACTGACGGTCGGCTTGTTCACATCGAGCATTGCTTTCCTCCCCAGATTCTTACATTGTAAACTAGCAAGATATCTTACGCTGTAAAGGAAATATTCGGCATGCCGGAAAAAAGACGCAAGCTGACGCGCGATCTCATCGTCGACAAGGCGTTGGAGCTGATCGAGGCGGACGGGCTGGAAAACCTCTCGACCCGCACGCTCGGCAAGAGCCTCGGCGTCCAGGCCATGGCGCTCTATCATCACGTCTCCAGCAAGGATGCGCTGCTCGACGCGGTGGCGGCACGGCTGAACGGCACGCTTGTCATTCCTGAGCCCAGCGACAACTGGCGTGCCGACCTGGAAACGCTCGCCGCCAACTATATGGCCATCGTCCGCACCTATCCACGCGCCTTCGTGC
>NZ_JBFUBY010001330.1:0-422 GCF_056405515.1 Polaromonas sp. P1_G2 | reverse complement strand
GTTCCATAATGCATTGCGACTTCGGCAAGAGGCACCCCAAGGAAATCCCGAACGCCATGGTTGGGCAGTTTCACCGAGATTGTCCGGAGGCTCTCCCCGCCCAGCATGCACAGTGCGCGCCGTTGATCAGGGCACACGGCACCGACGACGAGCGTCATGTTCTCGAGGAACTTGAGGCCGCAATGGTCCAGGAGGAACTACTTCGGGCGGCATCTTGAGTTGTTCTTTGTCGGCGTCCCAGCATCGTGATGATACTGGTTTGTGATATTCTTGACGTCAGGTCAGAAATCTGATCCGATGATCGCAAATTTTCGGAGGCAGAACACTGACTGACTAGCAACTTCTTCGCGTATAGGTCTTTGATGTTCTGTTGCTGCAGGCGGTAGGCTTCAAGTTTCTCTCTCAAGTCGCCTGGATAATCC
>NZ_JBFUBY010001329.1:0-422 GCF_056405515.1 Polaromonas sp. P1_G2 | reverse complement strand
GGGCGGGCTGGCCTATTTCGTCGGAACCTTCCGCGCCGGGGCTGAAACCGGCCTGTTGGCCGCATGCCTGTTGCTGGCGGTCGTCATCGCCTACCTGACATTGGAAGGCTGGCCCGGTTGGCCGCCGGTGTCCTCCAAGCAGAAGCTGCCTTTCATCCTCGCCGCGGGTGCGATCGTATTCGGATTTTGGCCAATCGCGCTTCGGAAGTTGGGAACAAAGGGCATCATGGTGGTGTTTGCCGCGCTCTTGATTGTGCCGCTGTTGTTGATCGGTACGCATATCGTAGCGCGGAAACCAGTGGAGTTCTCGATTGCCGCCGCCGCTCTGGCCGTGACCCTGATTTCAACCATGCTGACGCGCGATCATGCCGCCCTTCCGCGGCCGATACAGGTCGCGCAGATCGCTGCCGGCACATCGGCAC
>NZ_JBFUBY010001328.1:0-422 GCF_056405515.1 Polaromonas sp. P1_G2 | reverse complement strand
GCCTGCCGCGCCCGGGCTCGAAGCCGCATCCGCGTGCCTTCGGCACGTTTCCGCGCATTGCCGGACCGCTCCGGCGCGACAAGAAATGGTTCAGCATCGAGGATGCCGTGCGGCGCATGACCTCGGTGGCGGCGCAACGTTTCCAACTGCATGATCGTGGCCTCATCCGCCCCGGCCTTGCCGCAGATCTCGTGCTGTTCGACGATGCGATCACCGACAATGCCACATTCGCCAATTCCACCGCACTTCCTACAGGCATTTCGCATGTCTGGGTCAATGGCGGTGCAGTGATCAAGAACGGCGCGCAGACCGGCAACCGTCCCGGCAAGCTCATATAGGACTTGAGAAATGCCCGCTCGCGCGGCATAACTTGACTACATCTCTCGTCAAGTTGAGGCATCATGTATCTCGGTCTGGATATC
>NZ_JBFUBY010001327.1:0-422 GCF_056405515.1 Polaromonas sp. P1_G2 | reverse complement strand
CGGTCGGGTTCATGATGGACCTTGACCATGACAATGCTCCCAGCAGCGAATATTTCTTCATGGGCGTGTTCGACGGCGTCCAGTCGGTGCTCACCCGCCATGGTCTCGACCTGCTTGTCCTGCCACGGCCGACCAACGAAGATTCCCATCGCTTCCTCGAGCGCTACGTGGCGCGCGGGGTGTTTGACGCAATGATACTGTCGGGCACACAGACGATCGACCCACGTATCGACATGCTCGAAGCCGCCGGCGTTCCATTCGTCACGCTCGGACGAAGCCGTTCCGGAAGCGACTATCCGTGGATCGACATGGATTTCGAGGGTGTTGCCGATGCCGCGGTCGACCGCCTTGTGCAGCAGGGTCATCGCCGCATTGCCGTCACCTTGCCCTACGGAGGCATCAACTTCGGTCCGGTCTTCGCT
>NZ_JBFUBY010001326.1:0-422 GCF_056405515.1 Polaromonas sp. P1_G2 | reverse complement strand
GTCCGATGACCAATCTAGCCATGGCAATGGTGATGGAGCCGCGCATCATCCCAAGAATCCGTGAGGTCGTGCTCATGGGCGGCGGCTTCTTCGAAGGCGGCAACGCCACGCCGGCGGCGGAGTTCAACATCTATGTCGACCCGCATGCCGCACACAAGGTGTTCGCCTCGGGTGTGCCGGTGACCATGGCGGGGATCGACTGCACCTATACGGCGCAGATGACGCCCGAGTGGCTGGACACGCTGCGCCGGACCGGCAGCCGGGCTGCGATAGAAGCCGCCAACCTCGCCGACTTCTATCGCCAATATGGATCGCACAAGTTTCCCACCGAAGCCCGGCCGATCCACGATGCCTGCGTCACGGGCTATCTTCTCGCCCCCGAAATCTTCGAGAAGAAACAGTGCTATGTGACTGTCGATATC
>NZ_JBFUBY010001325.1:0-422 GCF_056405515.1 Polaromonas sp. P1_G2 | reverse complement strand
CGCCCAGAGCGATCAGAACGCTGCCGGACCCAAGATTGTCGCCGACATCGAAAACAACGCACTGCTGATTTCGACAACCGCGCGCGAATATCATCGCATCGAGCAGATCCTGCAGCAACTCGACGTCGTGCCGACGCAAGTTTTCCTCGAAGCCGTGATCGCCGAAGTGACGCTGAACGACCAGCTGAAATATGGCATGAACTGGTATTTCGAGCATGGCAAGAACAGCTTTGCCCTGACCGATACCGACAATGGCGTGCCGACGCCGTCCTTTCCCGGCTTTTCCTGGACACATACGACCAATGACGTCCAGTCCGCGCTGAGCGCGATTTCGAGCCTGACCAAAGTCAAGGTCATTTCCTCGCCCAACCTGATGGTGATCAACAACCAGCAGGCGACGCTGCAGGTCGGCGACCAGGTGC
>NZ_JBFUBY010001324.1:0-423 GCF_056405515.1 Polaromonas sp. P1_G2 | reverse complement strand
GCGCTTCACCGGTCCCGCCTTTCTGTCCGGAAAGCGCCGAGTGACGGCACCCTTTGCCTCGGTGATGTTTTGCACGCGCTCTCCGGCGGAATGCGTCGGTTCGCGCAACGTGGCAGCCGTCGACCCGACATTCGGCAAGATGGCCGATCTGGATGACGTCAACAGYGCGGTCAATCATCAGATCGCGCCGCGCCCCGACCCGACTGCCGATGACAATTGGACTTTATTTCCGAAAGCCGGCGATTGCGAGGATTATGCCGTGTCGAAGCGGCATGTGCTGATCCGGCACGGCTGGCCGGCCTCGTCGCTGCGGCTGGCGATCGGCAAGACCGAGCGGGGCGAAGGCCACCTCGTCCTGGTGGCGCGGACCAATGATGGCGATGTCGTGCTGGACAATCTCACCGACGAGGTCAAGCCTTGGAA
>NZ_JBFUBY010001323.1:0-423 GCF_056405515.1 Polaromonas sp. P1_G2 | reverse complement strand
CGGTAGGTCAGCTTATGAATCAGCGTCGGGTAGCCGTGGAAGGCAAAGATCACCGGCTTGTCCTGCGTGAACAGGGCGTCGAAAGCGCGATCTTCCAGCCCGTGCGGGTGCTCGCTCTGTGGCTGCAGAACCATGAGATCAACGACGTTGACGACGCGGATGCAGATCTCGGGGATGTATGTTCGAAGCAGGCTGACGGCAGCCAGCGTTTCCAGCGTCGGCACATCGCCGGCGCAGGCCATGACCACGTCGGTGCCGCCGTCTTCGTCATTGCTCGCCCAGTGCCAGATTCCCGCGCCTGCCGTGCAATGGCGGACCGCCTCCTCCATGCCCAGCCACTGCCAGTCAAGCTGCTTGCCGGCGACAATCACGTTGATATAGCCCCGGCTGCGCAGGCAATGGTCAGCAACGGCCAGCAGGCAG
>NZ_JBFUBY010001322.1:0-423 GCF_056405515.1 Polaromonas sp. P1_G2 | reverse complement strand
ACGCAGATCTGCGTCTCCGGGAAGGTGCGGGCAAGGTCGAGAATATCGTCGGCCAGCTAGACGCGCGTATCGATGCAGGAGACGAGGTTGCGCGGGCCGAGCTCGGCAAAACCCTTTCGCCAGGCCGCGTCGACCAGGTAGTGGCCCTCTCCGAAATTGCGGATGCCGCGCACATTCGGATATTTGAGATGACGGTCCAGCACCTGCGCTGCGTCCGGCCGCGCCAGATGGCATTCGGCGATAATGCCCTGCGGAAAGCCGGTTTCTTGGGCAAAGGCCTGCAGCCATTCGGTTTCGTCGACCGGGTCGGGCGTGTTGACGGCAGCGTGCACATGCACGGCTTTGATCACATTGGCGAAGCGGATTTCAGCCAGATAGTCCTTGATCAGATAATGCTGGGATTTCAGCGGGGCGGTATCCGCC
>NZ_JBFUBY010001321.1:0-423 GCF_056405515.1 Polaromonas sp. P1_G2 | reverse complement strand
CTGCTGCACTATCCGACGCAGCCCCAGGAAGAAGGGCTGTTCGGCTCTGCGCCGCATACGGACTATGGCTTCATCACGCTTCTGGCGCAGGACGATGTCGGCGGCCTCGAGGTCAAGAACAAGGCTGGAGAATGGGTGCCGGCCCCGCCCGTGCCGGATTCCTTCGTGATGAATGTCGGCGATATCCTGGCCCGCTGGTCCAACGACCTGTTCGTGTCGACGCCGCATCGCGTCATCAACCGCACCGGTCGCGAACGCTATTCGCAGCCGTTCTTCTTCGACCCGTCCATGGACGAGATGATCGAGGCGCTGCCGGTCTGCGTGCAGCCGGGCGCGACGGCCAAATATCCGCCGGTGCTCTATGGGGACTATCTCATGGAGCGGATCGACAAGAATTATCACTATCGCAAGCAGCAGGCGCAA
>NZ_JBFUBY010001320.1:0-424 GCF_056405515.1 Polaromonas sp. P1_G2 | reverse complement strand
GATCAGCCCCCAGCGGAAGAAGGCTTCGCGGCGGATCGCCCGCATGTCCTTGGAGACCCAGCCGGCTTCGGGGTAGATGACCTTGGTCAAGAGGTCGTAAAGGAAATAGCTCTTGCCCTTGCCCGACATCTGGGCGGTGCTGGGGCTGGCGAAGCTCGTCTGCATCGCCCCGAGCAGTTGGTCGATCGGCGTGCCTTCCTGCGTGCCCGAGGTCAGGTAGAAACCGCGGAGATTGACATTGGCATGATAGCGGGTGGGTTCGAAGATGGTGGCGAGGAATTGGGCAATCGGGTCGCGGAGATTGGCGATCTGGCTGGGGAAGCCGAAAATGGCGATACGGTCGAGCGCATCCGGCTCGCTCTGCAGGAGGTCGGCCGTCTCCTCTGTCAGCCGCATGACGAGATCGTCGATCTCCGCCGGAACC
>NZ_JBFUBY010001319.1:0-424 GCF_056405515.1 Polaromonas sp. P1_G2 | reverse complement strand
GCGCTAGAGAGCGTGCATGCCGCGCTTGCCGACCACTATGCCGGCCAGGACATCGTCGAAGTCGTCCGTCTCGATGTTTCGGCCAAGCTGCCGCGCGTCAACGCAGTCGAGCTTGCTGGCCAGGACACGATGAAACTCTACGTCTTCGGCCAGCCGGGCGGCGAGCATATCAATCTCGTGGCGCTGCTCGACAATCTCGGCAAGGGCGCCTCCGGTGCCGCTGTGCAGAACATGGACCTGATGCTCAGCGCTTGAAGCGCGCGCGATTGCGATCCTGAGACATTCTACCGGTTGAAACGGGCTGTCATACCTGTCCGAAGGACGGTGCATTTCGGCGCAAGTTGGTAACAACACGTTTCCCATGTCGGCCGGAGCTGTTTGCTCAACCGGCTGTCGTATTCTAAACTGGCAATCGATGTGGTAT
>NZ_JBFUBY010001318.1:0-424 GCF_056405515.1 Polaromonas sp. P1_G2 | reverse complement strand
GTAGGAATCCTTACCGCCCGATAGGCAGACAAGCCAACGCTTCTGGCCGTTCAGCATGCCGAAATCATCGATCGCCTGGCGCAGGTTGCGCATCAGGCGCTTTCTCAGCTTGTTGAAATTGCTCGATTGCGGCGCATACCGGTAGAGCGCTTCCATCATCGAGTCGCCGGCAAAGCCAAGGCCATCCTCGTCGTCACGCGGAGCATCCGGATTGGTGGTCAGCATAGGCGTGTGCCTTCGGTGGAAATGGGTCGATGAGGCAATAGCCTATTGCTGCGATGCGTCAAGGATGTTTCGAACACGTAGCATGTAGAGCTTCGACAACAGCAGAATGTTTCAGATACGCGTCAGCGACGTCCTCCTCGCACCTTGACTGAAATCCTTTAGTCGATGCCAATCGCGGCTGCGTTGATGGATGCGACAC
>NZ_JBFUBY010001317.1:0-424 GCF_056405515.1 Polaromonas sp. P1_G2 | reverse complement strand
GCTGATGGATGGCGCTTCCCAGACGTCCAACCGGCTGAATGCCGACACGATTGTTCGGCTGCCGCCGTCGATCCGTCGTCCAGGCTATGACCGGTCGCGGCTCCGTCCCGGCATTCTGCATCTCGGTGTCGGCGCCTTCCATCGCTGCCACCAGGCTGACTATACCGATGATACGCTGGAAGCGTCGTTCGGTGATTGGGGTATTGTCGGGGTCAATCTGAAACCGCCGGCTATTTCGGCTGTCCTGGATGAGCAGGACGGTTTTTATTGCCGCGAGCTGCGCGACAATGGCCAGGTGGAGCGGCGATTGATCGGCTCGATCGTCGAGACGATTTCGGTGCTCGATGACGGATATGACGAACACCGCCTGACACTCGGCCGCGCGATTGCCCGGGCCGCATCGCCGGATATCCGGCTGATCAAC
>NZ_JBFUBY010001316.1:0-424 GCF_056405515.1 Polaromonas sp. P1_G2 | reverse complement strand
AGCGTGGTGACAGCGACAAGAATTACAACTGGGTCACCGATTTCGAAAAGCAGACGGGCTGCAAGGTCTCGGTGAAGGTTGCCGCCACCTCTGACGAAATGGTCACGCTGATGAACCAGGGCGGTTTCGACCTGGTGACCGCGTCGGGTGACGCTTCGCTGCGCCTCGTTGCCGGCGGCAAGGTTCAGCCGATCAATATCGACCTGATCAAGAGCTTCTCCACTGTCGACAAGCGGTTGCAGAACGCGCCCTGGAATACGGTCGACGGCGTCCATTACGGCGTGCCCTATCAATGGGGGCCAAACGTGCTGATGTACAATACCAAGGTGTTCGGCGCCAAGAAACCGGACAGCTGGAGCGTGGTGTTCGATGAGCAGACGCTGCCCGACGGCAAGTCCAACAAGGGCCGCGTGCAGGCCTATGA
>NZ_JBFUBY010001315.1:0-424 GCF_056405515.1 Polaromonas sp. P1_G2 | reverse complement strand
CCACCTGGCCCTTGAACGGTTCGAGTGCTTCGCCGACGAATTCCTCGTTGCCGTTTTGGTAAGCCTCAGCCGTATCGAAGAAGGTCACGCCCCGTTCGACCGCCCCGCGCAGCAGCGTGACGGCATCTTGCCGTTCCATGACGGAACCGTATGCATAGGTCAGACCCATGCAGCCGAAGCCGATGGCCGAGACTTCGGGTCCCGATTTTCCGAGTTTGCGCTTTTGCATTTCAATCTCCTTTTCAGATGGATTCTCTTTCGAGCGTAGAAACCTTTAAGCCGACCAATGCGGTTGCGGAGGGCCGCCGACGCCTGACGATCAGGGTAGCGACCAGTGCCAGCGCAAGCGCCATCATCACGGACGAGCCGGTCAAGGCGATGGTTACGCGCTGTGCGAGAAGCTCAGCGCCAGTCAGTCCGGACG
>NZ_JBFUBY010001314.1:0-424 GCF_056405515.1 Polaromonas sp. P1_G2 | reverse complement strand
GCGGTGGACAATGTCTCGGTGGACATCCAGCCCGGCGAATTCTTCTCGTTCCTCGGCCCGTCGGGCTGCGGCAAGACGACGATATTGCGGATGATTTCCGGCTTTACCCATCCCAGCGGCGGCGCCATCCGCATCGGCGGCAAGGATATGAAGGACACGCGGCCGAATCGGCGGCCGACGGCACTGATCTTCCAGAACCTGGCGCTGTTTCCGCTGATGAGCGTCTGGGAAAACATCGCCTTCGGCCTCGAAGTGCGCGGCGTCGGCAAAGCCGAACGGCGCAAGAAGGCGGAGGATCTGCTCAGGCTCGTCGACCTGCCGAACGCCGCCGACAAGTCGATCAGCCAGCTTTCCGGCGGCCAGAAGCAACGCGTGGCGATTGCCCGGGCGCTCGCCGTCGAGCCCGACGTGATGCTGCTCGATG
>NZ_JBFUBY010001313.1:0-425 GCF_056405515.1 Polaromonas sp. P1_G2 | reverse complement strand
GAACACCAACAGACATAAAAAAAGCGCCGTCATCCGAACAGGTGTTCCGACTACGTCGCCTAGGTTTTCTTGCGCCACATCGCGCAGATGTGATCATGTTCAATTGCTGACCAATGTCAAGAGCAAACTTATCGTGGACATCAGCTCGATCGCGAAGGTGCTGATTTCCTTGGACTCAGTCGTGGCACAGCAAAGGGTCGTGAGTTCGGTTCCTTTCAGGGCGATCAAGCAGGATCATCGAGGCTACGGCGCGGATTCTTTTATGCGCGAGACTCCTGTCCGTCACGAAGGTCGCTTGCGGCCGATCATTTCATCCGTATTCGCAAGCAGGTTGCGGACAGCTTTACGCGCCTCGTCCGGCTGACGCAGTCTGATCTTTTCTTAGATGGCCTCGTGCAGGCCCTGTGCATGCCTCAGGCTATTGG
>NZ_JBFUBY010001312.1:0-425 GCF_056405515.1 Polaromonas sp. P1_G2 | reverse complement strand
ATCGAGACCGATATTCACATCGTCGACCGGCTGATGGGCCGCGAGCCGCAGGATTTCCCGCATGTCAATGAAATGGCGGGTGCCTCGTTCGACGGCGTCAACTTCGAGCCGGACGACAAGACGCTTGCCTTCTGCCGCAATCTTTATCGCGAATATATCAACCTGCTCGGCTACAGGAAGCGCAAGGGTGAGGCAGGTACCGACGAGACCGACGACTGAGAGTGCTTGGTCCTATTCGATATAGGTATTGAGCTTCATCCCGGCATTCAGGAACCGCAGCGGGTCGACCGCCTGGTTGTTGCGGCGCACCTCGTAGTGCAGGTGCGGGCCGGTGGAGCGACCGGTGGAGCCGGAGAGCGCGATCAGGTCGCCTTCCTTGACCTTCTCGCCCTTCTTGACCAGAATTTTCGACAGATGCCCGTAGC
>NZ_JBFUBY010001311.1:0-425 GCF_056405515.1 Polaromonas sp. P1_G2 | reverse complement strand
GAACGGCGCCGGCAAGACGACCTTCGTCAGCCTGCTCGCCGGCCGGACGCCGGTGACCGACGGCCGCATCACCTTCCGCGGCGAGGACATCACCCGCCTGCCGGCTTTTCGGCGCGTGCGGCGCGGCATCGCCTACACATTCCAGATCACCAACATCTATCCAAAACTCACCGTCGCCGAGAATATCCGCATGGCCACGCTCGGCCGTACCCAGCGAGGTGACAAGGTCAATTTCGAACGCGAGACTTTGGCAGCGCTCGATGCCGTGGAACTGGCCCACCGTGCCGATATCCGCGTTGGCGAACTCGCCTATGGCCACCAGCGGCTTGTCGAAGTGGCAATGGGCCTGGCGCTGTCGCCGACACTGCTCATTCTCGACGAGCCGACGCAGGGCCTTTCGGATTCCGAGATCGCCAATTTCTGCA
>NZ_JBFUBY010001310.1:0-426 GCF_056405515.1 Polaromonas sp. P1_G2 | reverse complement strand
ACCCGATAGCGCCGACCCGGCTGCAGATGTTTGAAGGCCTGTGCCGGTTCCTGCATGGGAAGAGCCTGTTTCGATCCGAAGAGTTTTGGAAATTGCATGCGTCCCACATAGCATTCCGCCGGGCACTTCGCGAGGTCGACAGACATGCCGCAGACGCCATTCCGAAATTCCGCCACCCCGCCATGGAAATTCGCCATTGAAGAAGGCCGGAGACTAGGCTAAGAGAGCCCTACCGGCCCCGCGGAATCGCCTCTCGGTTTCGCGCAAAAGCACCCGTAGCTCAGCTGGATAGAGTGTTGGATTCCGATTCCAAAGGTCACAGGTTCGAATCCTGTCGGGTGCGCCAATTATTCGAGCATTTTCCAATAAATTCAATCGTTTAACCGTTTGGGGCGATGCGTATGGTACAGGCTTTGGTACATGCGC
>NZ_JBFUBY010001309.1:0-426 GCF_056405515.1 Polaromonas sp. P1_G2 | reverse complement strand
TCCTTGCGGATCAGGTCGACGGAGACATTCGAGAGCCCGGCCATGATTTCCGGATCGGCGGCGAACTGCGCCATGACAGCGCGGATATCGTCCGGCGCAAAATCACGCGTCGCCTTCTGGATGGTCGCGACGATCACCGACTTGGGCAGCGCATTGGCCGGATCGCGGAACAGGATGCCGCGATAGAAGCGGCCGAACGCCTCCTTGTTGTTGGTCGCCGAATAGGCATCGATCATGTCCCAGAGGAGGTCGACTTCCTTCTCGGCTTCGGGATTGAGCGCGGCACCGGCGGCGATCACCGAGGCCCAGTTCTTCGAATTGTGGAAGGAGGTGACCGCATTGCGCAATTTCTTGCGCGCGAATTTTGCGACAAAATCGTCCGTCGCCTGCCAATTGGGATCGGCGGCTTTGCGACGGGCGATTTCC
>NZ_JBFUBY010001308.1:0-426 GCF_056405515.1 Polaromonas sp. P1_G2 | reverse complement strand
GGCGAAGGCTTTGCGTGCAACCGGCGGTGATGCCTTCCGCGGTAACCAGGCAGCACTTGGCGAAGTGATCGGGCTACGCCACATGTTCTGGAGCTTTTCCAATGCCATGGCCTATAATCCGCAGCCCTGGGCCAATGGCGCGGTCCTGCCCAACATGGAAGCCGCACTCAGCTACCGCACCTTCATGTCGGAAGCCTATCCGCGCGTCATCGACACCGTGCGCCGGGTGATCGCCTCGGGCCTGATCTATCTGCCGTCCTCGGCCAAGGATTTCTCCAATCCCGAAATCGATCGCTACCTGGCGCAATATGTCCGCGGTTCCGGCGATATGGGCCATGTCGAGCGCATCAAGATCATGAAACTGCTCTGGGATGCGACCGGCACCGAATTCGGCGGACGGCATGCGCTCTACGAACTCAACTATGC
>NZ_JBFUBY010001307.1:0-426 GCF_056405515.1 Polaromonas sp. P1_G2 | reverse complement strand
GTCAGGATCATGTTGGACGGCGTCGTCGACAGGCCCATGCCGGAGCGCAGGATCGAAAAGGCGATGATGAATCGGGGAAAACTCGTCACCATCACCAGGATGCCGGGCGCCACCGACAGGATCGTCAGCAGGCCGAAGGTGCGGATGATCCAGCTCGCCACCGAGCCGTTGATCGGCGTGTTGAGAATGTCCGGTGTCGTGGTCTGCGCGTGCGCGGCGCCGGTGCTGCATGCTAGGCAGAGAACAGTCAAAAACAACAGCGATTTCAGGACACGCGGGCTCATTGGATCACAAATGTCCTGAACAGAATCTTCGAAATCTTGCCCTCGGAGATCAGGTCGGCACGATCCTGCAGATCCTCCTTGAGATATTGGAAACCGCGCGGTCCCTCGATCTGCTGCAGCGTCACCGTCCTCAGATAGAGCA
>NZ_JBFUBY010001306.1:0-426 GCF_056405515.1 Polaromonas sp. P1_G2 | reverse complement strand
TATTTGCGTTCGGTAAAGGCCCCCATTCAGTCGTGGGAACTGCCGAGCCAGAGGTCGGATTGCTCACGCCGCCGAAGGGAGGCCGACGTCGCTGCGGACGACCCTGGAGCTTCAGCCCGTGACGCGCTTCCTGAAACTCTCGAACTCGTCATCGGAAATCGGCACCACGTGCTGGGTCGCCGGATAGGCGCCGGTCTGGACGTCGGAGATGAATTCCTTGAACGCCGAAACCCGTTCCTGCTGCAGCCGTTCGAATTCCGCGGCGAAGTTGCGATAGGTCTTGGCGTGGCGGGGCTTGTGGCC
Organism: Polaromonas sp. P1_G2; assembly: GCF_056405515.1. Lineage (NCBI taxonomy): Bacteria > Pseudomonadati > Pseudomonadota > Betaproteobacteria > Burkholderiales > Comamonadaceae > Polaromonas > Polaromonas sp. P1_G2. Next base: position 123 of record NZ_JBFUBY010001306.1, on the reverse strand, counting down.
GCGTGTGTGGCCGAGGACGTCTTCGGTGAACAGATATTGCGCGTCGGCGCCGGGGCCGGCGCCCATGCCGAGCATGATCAGCGGCGTCGATTTGGAAATCAGTTCGGCGACACGGTCCGGCAC
>NZ_JBFUBY010001305.1:0-426 GCF_056405515.1 Polaromonas sp. P1_G2 | reverse complement strand
GCTTATTGCTGACGACGAAATCGTCGGCGCGGCTCACTTCGGCCAGTTCGCGGTTGCGCACGTCGATCATCTCGCTGACCACATTCGCATGGCGGCTCGATTCCTCGGCGACCTGGCGCAGATGCAGAAGCGTCACCAGCGTGCGCGTGTCGGCAGCCTGCGGCGCCAGGTCCTCATGATAGCCGAGGACCAGGATATGATCGTAGTCCAGCGGGTCGAGCGAGCGGATGACGCTGCGCGAGGACGAATCGCCGTGCCTGATGTCGAGGCGCAGCCTGTCGTCCGAAAGCTTGATCTCGGCCGCCTGCCTGGCGAACGCCCCGGCATCGGCGACGACGGTCAGCAGCGAGCCGGGCGCCACGAAGCGTGAAAGCTCTGCCGCGACCAGCGGCGCGCGCCGGTTCCAGCCGAGCAGCAGCGTATGCT
>NZ_JBFUBY010001304.1:0-426 GCF_056405515.1 Polaromonas sp. P1_G2 | reverse complement strand
GCTTTGCAGCGTCATCGCATCGTCCGCCGCAATGTGGTAAAAGCACTGCATGGCCGATGCGAGCACCAACACATTCTTCGCCGACGTCCCGGACTTCACCGCCTTCGAAGGGGTGACGGACACTGCCAACTATCGCCCTTTGCCGGATGACTGGGCGCTGGTGACCGGCGATATCGTCAACTCGACGGGTGCGATCGCTGCCGGGAATTACAAGCAGGTCAACATGTCCGGCGCCAGCATCATCTCCGCTGTGCTCAATGCTCTCGATCATGCCGACCTGCCTTTCGTCTTCGGCGGCGACGGTGCGCTGGTGGCGATCCCGCCCGCAGGCATCGACAAAGCGCGGTCGGAAGTTGCCGCAGTGCGCACCTGGGTCACCGAGGAAATGGGCCTGGAAATGCGCGCGGCGATCGTGCCGCTGAAGGA
>NZ_JBFUBY010001303.1:0-427 GCF_056405515.1 Polaromonas sp. P1_G2 | reverse complement strand
GTCGTGGTCAATTCCGGCAATGCCAACGCTTTTACCGGCAAGAAGGGCAAGGCTGCGACGGAACTGACGGCCAAGTCGGCCTCCGAAGCGGTGGGCTGTTCGGTGGGTGAGGTTTTCCTTGCCTCGACCGGCGTGATTGGCGAGCCGCTCGATGCTACGAAATTTGCCGGCGTGCTGGGCGATATGAACGTGCGCGCGACGGGCGATTTCTGGCTGGAAGCCGCCAAGGCGATCATGACCACGGATACCTATCCGAAGGTCGCGACCCGGACGGCGCAGATTTCCGGCACCACCGTCACAATCAACGGCATTGCCAAGGGTGCGGGCATGATCGCGCCTGACATGGCGACGATGCTGTCTTTCGTCGTCACCGATGCGAATATCGCCCCGAACGTGCTGCAGAGCCTGCTTTCGCGGGGGGTCGGCC
>NZ_JBFUBY010001302.1:0-427 GCF_056405515.1 Polaromonas sp. P1_G2 | reverse complement strand
ATGTGGCGCTTGGTCTGTCGCCTTCCTTGAAGCTCGGCACCAATGACAAGGCGCGGATTTCGAACGCGCTTGCCGATGTCGGCCTGGCCGGCTTCGAAAAGCGCATGCCGCAGCAATTGTCGGGCGGCGAGCGGCAGCGTGTCGCCTTTGCCCGCGCTCTGGTGCGCAAACGACCCTTCCTGCTGCTCGACGAGGCCTTTGCCAGTCTCGACGAAACATTGCGGATCGGCATGGGCGAGCTGCTCGTCCGGTTGCAGCGGGACAATCAAATGATGGTGCTGATGATTTCGCATGACGCCCAGGAAATTTCCCGGCTCGCCGACCGCGTCGTGGAAATTCGCAATGGCCGCAATGTGTTCGCCGGCGATGTTGCAGTCTGGCAGCAATCCGCAGAATTCGCGGTTTAACGCCCTGCAAGCCTCAAATT
>NZ_JBFUBY010001301.1:0-427 GCF_056405515.1 Polaromonas sp. P1_G2 | reverse complement strand
CTTTCGGCGGTGGCGCTGGGCGTCCAACCTTCGGCGCGCCAGCTGTCKGYCCATTCGTCGACRTCGATCGWGCCTTSGTCRTCGAGAATRTCGAGGGCGATCTGGTGTTGCGTCGTGTCCAGGTCCGTGACGGTCACGAGCAAGTCGCCGCGGCGCAGGCCCTCGGCATAGACTTCACGGTTCTCCGCCGGGAAGAAGAAGTCGGCCAGCGAGCCGCAGAAACCGCCTGTGCGGTTGGTATCCATCGCCGCGACGCCGTCGGGCTCCTTGCCGGCAGCGAGCCCCCAGTCAGCCGTCCATCTCGACGGCCGTGACCGCGACCTGCCAGGCAAACTTGAACCCATCCGGTTCATAGCTGGTTTCGACCTCGCCGCCGACCTGGCGGCTGAGCATGCGCTCGATCATCGTCGATCCGAAGCCGCTGCCC
>NZ_JBFUBY010001300.1:0-427 GCF_056405515.1 Polaromonas sp. P1_G2 | reverse complement strand
TCTCTGGCCCGGCGAAGTGCTGGCGGTGGTCGGCGAATCCGGTTCCGGCAAGACCACGCTGCTCAACTGCCTGTCAACGCGGCTGATGGCCGATAGCGGCAGCATCCAGTACCGCATGCGCGACGGCAATCTGCGTGACATGGCCCGCATGAGCGAAGCCGAGCGCCGTTTCCTGATGCGCACCGACTGGGGTTTTGTTCACCAGAACCCGGCCGATGGCTTGCGCATGGCCGTCTCTGCCGGCGCCAATGTCGGCGAGCGGTTGATGGCGGTGGGCGATCGGCATTATGGCCAGATTCGCTCGACGGCCACCGACTGGCTGCGGCGCGTCGAGATCGACGAGGACCGCATCGACGATCAGCCGCGCGCCTTCTCCGGTGGCATGCGCCAGCGTCTGCAGATCGCCCGCAACCTCGTCACTTCACCC
>NZ_JBFUBY010001299.1:0-427 GCF_056405515.1 Polaromonas sp. P1_G2 | reverse complement strand
GGGCCACGCGGGCACGCGCGCGCAGCGCCGCGTCGCCGGTGGCGTCGGCCTCGACGATGGCGCGGCGCAGGCATTGCAACCCGGCATCCAGCGCGCCGGCGCCAATCGCCGCCTCCCCGGCTTCCAGTTGCGCGAGTGCCGCGGCGCGCCCGGTGGCGGGCCTCGCGGTGGGCGTCGCGGTGGCTGTGCGCAGGGCGGCATCCAGCGCGGCGCCGGGCTGCACCCCGAGTTCGCGCTGGAACAATTCACGGCAGGCGGCGGCCTGGCGCGCCGCGCCGACCCCGTCGCCTGAAGCCGCGAGGCTGCGCACCAGCAGGGCCTGGTAGTTTTCGTCGAGCGGGTTGTGCCGCACCAGCCGGCCGGCCAGTCCGGCCGCCTCGGCCATGGCGCCGGCGGCCATGCGGGCCAGGGCGGCCTCGCGCAGCAC
>NZ_JBFUBY010001298.1:0-427 GCF_056405515.1 Polaromonas sp. P1_G2 | reverse complement strand
CACGCGCATTGACCGCAAAAATCCGTTCCCAGTCGTGGAGCGTACCATCGACAAGCGAGGCCCGGTCGGTCAATCCGGCGGCATTGACGAGGAGATCGATGCGGCCGAACGCCTGCACGGTCTGGTCGACGAGTTCGGACGGCGAGATTGCATTGCCGAGATCGGCCTCGATGAACAACGACTTCACGCCATTGGCGGATAGGCTGGCTGCTACAGCTTCTCCCGCCTCACGCTGCCGGCCGCATACGACGATTGCATCAGCCAGCGCCTCCGCCGCCAGTTCGGCGATCCGCGTTCCAAGCCCCTGGGTGCTGCCGGTGATTAGCAGTACCTTGCCGGCGAGATCGATTTGCAAGCCATCCTCCCCGGCGTGAAACCATCTGCAAGATCGAAACGGCAGTCCTTCCTGCCGTGTTCAGTTCAGGCT
>NZ_JBFUBY010001297.1:0-428 GCF_056405515.1 Polaromonas sp. P1_G2 | reverse complement strand
CATTTGGACATTTTGAGCTGCTTGAAGCCGTGGATCGCGACGACGCGACTCGCCTCAGCATTGGTCTCGACGTCCAGGCAGGCGCAGGCATAGCCGTAATTGCCGTTGGTGGCGACATAGTCGCCGGCGGAGATGTCGCCGATCATGTCCATGCCGTCGGCCTGATAGCCGCCCTGTTGCATCAGCGTCCAGCTGTCATCTTTGTCGAGGAGCCACCAATTGCCGGGTGTCGGGTTTTCGAGCCAGCCGCAGCGAGTCTCCGCGAAAGCGCCTTGCGCGGAGACGAGCACCAGGAATGCACCGAAAAACAGAACCGCCAACGACTTCATAAACATCCCCCGACGAGGAGTCGATTATGCATATTTCCGTTGGCGTTCCAACGCACTGTTGTCGTTAAAGGCGAAGCGTGCTGCGGCGTCGCAGTGGAT
>NZ_JBFUBY010001296.1:0-428 GCF_056405515.1 Polaromonas sp. P1_G2 | reverse complement strand
GACGACGAGGGACCCGCAAATCTGCTTGCATTCTCGCGCAATAGGCCGGAAAAGTCGAAAGATTCGGCACTGCACCGCCGAACAAGGAATTACGAAACTGGGGGGTTTCGATGAAGGCATTTTTCGAGCAGGCGAGACGGTTCCTGGCCGCCTGGCATGGCGTCATCTACGCGATTTCAGCATTCGTCATCGGCATTTTCGTCGCGTGGCATGTGCTGAGCCTTGCGACGCCGCTGTCAGGCCCCGAAATCATCCTGATGATCGTCTGCCTGGCTGGCCTGTCGGCCGGCCTCTGGCTGCGCTGGGGTGAAATGCGCCTTCTCAATGCGCTGGCGACACTCGGCATCTATGCCGGCGGCTTCGCGGCGGCGCTTGCCATCTACAATACCATCAAAGGACAGGGTGCTGCTGTCGCGGAATGGCAGATC
>NZ_JBFUBY010001295.1:0-428 GCF_056405515.1 Polaromonas sp. P1_G2 | reverse complement strand
TCATTGGACATGAGCTTGGTCGGCGCGTTGAGGATATGCTTGGGCGGCAAGAGCGAGCCATGGAATTTCGCCGCCTGCGTCGCCGCCTTGAAGGCGGTGTAGACCGCGTTCGACTTTGGCGCCGTGGCGAGATAGACGACAGCATTGGCAAAGGCCAGTTCGCCCTCCGGTGAGCCGAGGAAATCATAGGCGTCCTTGGCCGCATTGGCGACGACGAGGGCCTGCGGGTCGGCCAGGCCGATATCCTCGATCGCCATCCGCACCAGCCGTCGGCCGAGGAACAGCGGATCCTCGCCCGCGTCGACCATGCGGGCGAAATAGTAGAGCGCCGCATCGGGATCGGAGCCGCGCACGGATTTGTGCAGCGCCGAGATCAGATTGTAGTGGCCGTCCTGCCCCTTGTCATAGATGGGCGCCCGGCGCTGCAC
>NZ_JBFUBY010001294.1:0-428 GCF_056405515.1 Polaromonas sp. P1_G2 | reverse complement strand
GCCCAAGACCGAATGCGGCGAACTCACCACCATCCTGGAAGATTTCATGCCCGATGGCGGCGGCATCTACGCCATCTACCCGCACCGCCGCTATCTGCCGGCCAAGGTCCGCCGCTTCGTTGATTACCTGCATGGCTGGTTCAAGAAGAACGTATAGGTCCGGGCATAGTGTCCAAATTGCCGCAGGCCGTTAATCATTCGGAATTTTGACTCATTCGTTCGGTTTTTGGGCGGCCAGGATTACGGGACAGTCTCCAGATGAAACATTCATTTCTGCCGCTTCTGGCCATGGCCGTGCTTTTGCCGGCGGCAGCTTCTGCCCATCCGCACGTCTTCGCCGATGCCCGGCTGGAGATCGTTGCCGATGCCAATCACAATGTTGTCGAGCTGCACAATGTCTGGCGCTTCGATGAAGTGTTCTCGTCCAG
>NZ_JBFUBY010001293.1:0-428 GCF_056405515.1 Polaromonas sp. P1_G2 | reverse complement strand
GGTTGATCCCCATCGGCGCGGCCCTGATCTTCTTCTTCTGGGCCACCGGTCTCATACAGCAGGACCAGGCGAACGAACGCTTCGACGCCGGTCTCGCCATTGTCGAGTTCGGCCGCGCCTATCCGAACGAGGCGATCCGCAACGTCATCATCTCCGCCGACGGCGACATGGTTTTCTTGAGACTTTGGGAGGGCTCGACCGGCTGCATGCGCAGCAAGGGTTCGGGCTATCTCTGCCACATCATCGACCCGAGTGAGGTCGCCGTCACGCCAGCCGCCGACGGCAAGGCCCTGACGCTGGAATTCCCGTCGCTCAGGGCGCTGACCGGCACATTCGAGTTCCGCTCGCAGCGCGAGGCAGCGGAAGTGTCGCTGTGGATTCTCGGCAGTTTCGCAGCACGCGCCTCGCAGGATGCAGCGATACCGAGC
>NZ_JBFUBY010001292.1:0-429 GCF_056405515.1 Polaromonas sp. P1_G2 | reverse complement strand
GCATAGAACAGATGCGGGTTGAAGGCGCCTACGACTGCCGCTTATCAATCGCCAAATGCCGCCAGCTGATCGTCGCGCTCCCCGCCCCCGAAAAGTAGTGATTGAACCGCACCGTCCAAAAACTCCGCGTTCCCGGCTGGATGATCACCGGCATATAGTAATCCAGCGTTTCCGTGATATCTCCCGGCCCAGCTGAACCAAATCCCGTCGTCGCGGCGGTGAGACACGAATAGTCGGCATTGTTCGGGACGTTGGTCGTTTGATTATACGAAGACCAAAACTCCGCCGAAACCAGGTTCGCGGCACCGGATGTGATCGTCGCCTGCACATAGAGATCGAAGATGTCGCCGGGGCTGTCATTGCCGGCGCTGATGTCCATGATCACGCGGGCGCGCCCGGCCTGGGTTGCCGTCAGCGACAGCGTCAGGT
>NZ_JBFUBY010001291.1:0-429 GCF_056405515.1 Polaromonas sp. P1_G2 | reverse complement strand
CGTCAAGGCCGAACGACGGTTCCTGTCGACGATCGCCCGGCGTCTCGACACGCTCGGCGCAATCACCCGCGGGCAACGCCAGACCGGCGGGCAGGGCATGTTCCGCTCGGAGGACAATCTCGAATCTCAATATGCCCGCGACGCGCTGCGGCAGTTCTACAAGCGCATCCACGCCGGCGGCATCGCAGGCTGCTCGCTCGAAAAATTCGAGACGATCACCGGCCTGTCGTTGACTGCGGAGGAAGGCGGCCTCAAGGAAGAGCTGCCACCGATCCATACCTTCCTCAATCGAATGCTGGCGCTTACCATCCGCATACAGAACCTGCTGTTCGAAGCATTCGAACAGTTGCTGGCTGCCCGCATTGAAGGGGCGATTGCCGCGGGTGTCTACGACAAAGGCCTGGAGGTTCTGACGGCAGATCGTATGAC
>NZ_JBFUBY010001290.1:0-429 GCF_056405515.1 Polaromonas sp. P1_G2 | reverse complement strand
CTTCCAAATAGGCGAATGACGCCGTTTCAGCTTCGGCGAATGTCGAAAACGGTCCTTCCAGATACAGGGTTTTGTCCTTGCGAACGATGACCGCACCTTTGCTGACTGGATCGAAAATTACCTGATAATGTTTGCTGTCGATTTGCATTGTCGGCTCCTTTCAGCCGGAATGCTCTTTCATATGCATTGTTCCTAAAAAACGAAAAGTTGAAAAGATTGCCGACTAGATTGCAATTTCGCGAACATGTTCCGGTGCGATACCGTACAAATCGCCATTTATTGCGACATTTCGATAGCGACCTTTCCTTTTTTGGATAAGGTAATTCTAATAAAAGGCACTCCAAGGAGAAGCCAATGTTGTTGGAGTTTGATATGGCTGGTGCCGGTGTTTTTCGTCCCGATCAAATCGCTCTTGTGCAGGCTGTCTTC
>NZ_JBFUBY010001289.1:0-429 GCF_056405515.1 Polaromonas sp. P1_G2 | reverse complement strand
ACGCCGGTCTGTTCGCAGGTGAAGCCGATGCCGAAACGGAAGAGATAGAGCGCGCCGCCGGTGGAGAGGTTGGCGCAGGTGAAGCTCACCTTGCCCGGGCTTTCGCGATTGACGAATTGTCCGAGAAAATCCTGGAATTTGCTTGCAACATAGAACCAGCCGGCGGAATAAAGGGCGACGGCGATCACCACCGCTATGCCGAGCCGCCGGATTTTTCGTCCGGCCGGTGAAGATGCGGCGCTCGCCTCTGCTGTCATTCAATGCTCCCAGACTGCCCGGATTCAGATGTCGCCCTTGCCAATGCCTGCCGATATGGACGAATTTTGGGTATTTGGCTACGGTTCGCTGATGTGGAACCCGGGCTTTGCCTTCGAGGAGCGGCATCTTGCCGTGCTCCGGGGCTATCACCGCGCGCTCTGCATCCATTCC
>NZ_JBFUBY010001288.1:0-429 GCF_056405515.1 Polaromonas sp. P1_G2 | reverse complement strand
CTACACTATCGCACATGAATATTCAATTCCGCGGCAACAAACGCCCGCTCCGCCCGCTTTTGTTGGAACCGGATGCGAACGGGACTCGTTGCGGCCATGCCATCAACGAGGATCCAATTATGTTCACACGGCCGATACCGACTGCAAGCGACCTCCAAGATCAACTCACCGACCTCAAGGGTGAAATCCTGGAATTGTCCCGGGCGCTATCTGCCACGGCAGGTGATGCGGCTGATCGCTCCAAGCCGACGATCAATCAAGCCGGCGACATACTTCATGATTTTGCGGACACTGTTCGAGGTCAAGGCCAGGCCTTGGCTGGGGCTGCCTGGGATAACCCCGGTAAGACGACATCGATCGTGTTGAGCGCAGCCCTTGTCGGGCTTGGCCTTTGGTGGCTTGTCGACGCCACGTCCAGCGGCTCAACTT
>NZ_JBFUBY010001287.1:0-429 GCF_056405515.1 Polaromonas sp. P1_G2 | reverse complement strand
GGCATGTGTAGGATAGGTGGTAGGCTTTGAAGCAGGGACGCCAGTTCTTGTGGAGCCATCCTTGAAATACCACCCTTATCTTCGTGGATGTCTAACCGCGATCCGTCATCCGGGTCCGGGACAGTGTATGGTGGGTAGTTTGACTGGGGCGGTCGCCTCCGAAAGAGTAACGGAGGCGCGCGATGGTGGGCTCAGAGCGGTCGGAAATCGCTCGTCGAGTGCAATGGCATAAGCCCGCCTGACTGCGAGACTGACAAGTCGAGCAGAGACGAAAGTCGGTCATAGTGATCCGGTGGTCCCGCGTGGAAGGGCCATCGCTCAACGGATAAAAGGTACGCCGGGGATAACAGGCTGATGACCCCCAAGAGTCCATATCGACGGGGTTGTTTGGCACCTCGATGTCGACTCATCGCATCCTGGGGCTGGAGC
>NZ_JBFUBY010001286.1:0-429 GCF_056405515.1 Polaromonas sp. P1_G2 | reverse complement strand
GATTGACATTCACTTCTCCGGATCGGGAACCCGGCTCTGGTTCGGGCATGATTATGACGGGCGAGAGGCCTGACTTAGAGGCTCCTGTGCCGAATTAATGTCGATATGGCTGTCCGGTCAAGGAAAAATGCCGACGCACCTGTCGGCTGCGCCGGTTGCGCACTGTCTGTCGAGTGTTGCCAGCAAAACATGCTTCCCCGAAAGCGGTGACCGGTTTCGAGGAAGCATGCGCTATAAAGCAAATGGCTAAAGCGATGGCAGCGAATCCCAGGGATCGCGCGCCTTAATTGGGTTTGCCGCCGGAGGTTTCCCGCATGGAGGCGAAATCCACCTCGGGCAGGAAGCCGGTCTGGCGGTTGGAATTGGCGGCAAGTCCGGGGACCCGCCACAAAAGCCCGCTGCCGACAACCGGGTTGACCAGTTCTTCAT
>NZ_JBFUBY010001285.1:0-429 GCF_056405515.1 Polaromonas sp. P1_G2 | reverse complement strand
GCCAGGCTCGACTTGCCGACGCGGAAGCCGCGCGTCTCATCCGGCCGGTCGATGCCGATCTCGCCGAACCAGGCCTGCCAGGTCGGATGCGATACGAAAGTCGGCCCCCAATTGGTATGGATCAGGTCGTCATCCGGCACGGCAGTGAGAAAATCGCTCCGCGCTCCCGGATTGCGCTGAAGATAGAAGGGGCTGCACATCGGCAGCACCTCGTCGAGCTTCAGAGGAATGATCACCATTTCGGGATAGAGGCTGGTGCCATAGGCGAACCTGAGGTCGATCTCGTTCTTGGCGAAATCGACCATGTCCTCTTCAGAACGCAATTCGAAGCGGAAATTCGGTTTTTCGCGGATGAACGAAGCCAGCTTCGGTTCCACCCAGCGCTCGGCGACGGAGGGTAGCGCACTGATCACCAGCCGCGAGCGTGCC
>NZ_JBFUBY010001284.1:0-430 GCF_056405515.1 Polaromonas sp. P1_G2 | reverse complement strand
CCACCATCCGGCTGCTCGATGGTGGCACGAAATTCATTTCGGTCATGGATACCGGCCATTGGGCGACCGGCACGATCGAGCGCGACAAGGACGGCAAGCTGACAGGGCTCAGTGACTATCGCATCACCATGCTGAAGGATCCGACCGGCCGCGGCGAGCACGACAAGGACAATCTCGACTCCGAGAGCCTGGCGATGGACAAGAACCATCTCTATGTTGGCTTCGAGGGCTATAGCCGTATCAACACCTATCCCTATCCCGGCTTCGAGCAGTCGATGCCGACCGATGTCCAATTGCCGATCCTGCCGCCCGGCGTGCGGTTGAAGCACAATGGCGGCATGGAGTGCATCTTGAAAACCCCGGACAAGGGGCCGCTCAAAGGCGCGCTGATGTTCGTCGCCGAGAGGAGCTATAACAAGCAGGGCAATTT
>NZ_JBFUBY010001283.1:0-430 GCF_056405515.1 Polaromonas sp. P1_G2 | reverse complement strand
GTCCGACTGATGGCCGTGCGTTGTGGAATGCTATGAGCGGAAAGACCACGCGACAGGAGCAAGCTGCCTATGCCGAGATCCTGGCGGATAGCCCCGTTCGTGGCGCCAGCGCGGCAGTGCCACTGGGTTTAAGACAGCGTTACATATTCCTTCTCAACAAGCTTCACATCAGTAGTGAGGCAGAGCGCGAAAAACGACATCGCGACATCGCAGCCGAGGTTGACCATTTGCCACCCAGCCCCGAAAAGCTGGGGGCACTAGATATGCTGGTGACGTTTTACCTCGGTCATGACCCCGGCATGCAACTTGAAAACCTGGATCGCTGGTCACAGTCCGCATTGGATCTCAATCCCGACCGTGCCACCTCGCGAGGCTCGCGTGGCGCGGTCCTGATCGAACTCGGCCGCTATGAGGAAGGGCTCGATATGCT
>NZ_JBFUBY010001282.1:0-430 GCF_056405515.1 Polaromonas sp. P1_G2 | reverse complement strand
GGCGATCTCGTAGCGATTGTCATGCCGCTGCAGCCCCAGCTGCCCGACATTCTTGGCCCCGCTTTCGAGATAGGAGGTGACGATGTTCCACCCCACCCTGCCCTTGCTGTGATGGTCGGCGGTGGCGATGCGGCGGGCAAACGTATAGGGGTGCTCGAACGACGTCGACGCGGTGCTGCCGATGCCGAGATGTTCGGTCGCCAGCGCGATCGGGGCTGCGAGCTGCAGCGGATCGTTGACCGGGATCTGCGCCGCCTGCTCGATCGCGTGGTAGTTCGAGCCCTTGTAGACGTCGTAATAGCCGATCACGTCGGCAATGAAGATGCCGTCGAAAATGCCGCGCTCCAGCGTCCTGGCGAGATCCTGCCAGTAATCCAGGTCCTTGTACTTCCACGACTTGTCGCCGGGATGCGCCCAGAGGCCGGGAGAC
>NZ_JBFUBY010001281.1:0-430 GCF_056405515.1 Polaromonas sp. P1_G2 | reverse complement strand
GCAGCAGCCTGCGCGCGATCGTTACCGGCTTTGTCGCCACGCTTGGTCTGCAGAGCTCGACCGCGACGGCGCTGATGACCGCGTCCTTCGTCGAGCGTAACCTGATCCGAGGGCGGATGGCGCAGGTCGTGCTGCTGGGCGCCAATGTCGGCACTGCCGTCACGGCCTGGGTCGTCGCACAAGGCATAGAATGGCTCGCGCCGCTGATGCTGCTGGTCGGCATTGTTCTCTATCGCGGCAAGAACAGCGCAAGGCAGGGCGGCGGCGCGGCGCTGATCGGCATCGCGCTGATGCTGCTGTCGCTGCAATTGCTGTCGGCAGCCACCGCGCCGCTGCGTCATTCGCCAGCCTTGGGCGCCTTTATCGGGCTGCTTGACGGCGCCTGGCCGGTGGCGCTGATTTTTGCGGCGGTGCTGGCGGTGCTCTGTTC
>NZ_JBFUBY010001280.1:0-431 GCF_056405515.1 Polaromonas sp. P1_G2 | reverse complement strand
GATCACGGCAGCAACGAGCATCATCGCCGCCATGGCGTAATAAAGCAGTGAAAACGGCAACGCGTTCGCAACATGCGTGACCGTTCCGCCCCGGCCTTCGGTGCCCAGTGGCACGCCATGGCTGAGCGCGATGGCGCCGAGCATGGCGACGCCGAGCGCGCTGCCGAGCGAGCGCAGGAAGGTCAGCATGCCGGTGGCGACACCGAGATGTTTCTGGTCTACGCCATTCTGGACGGAGACCATGGTGATGGGGAAATTCACGCCCATGCCGAGCCCGACAACCACCAGCAATATTTCCAATACGACGAGCGATGTCTGGGAGGCAAACAGGCCCGTGGCGATGAAGGCCAATCCGCTGATCATCGAGCCGACGATGCAGATACGCTTGATGTGCGTGATACGCAGCGTCAGCCTGCCGCCCAATGTGGCGC
>NZ_JBFUBY010001279.1:0-431 GCF_056405515.1 Polaromonas sp. P1_G2 | reverse complement strand
TATTATCGCTGCGGACATCAATCACATCATCGTAATTGCTGAGAATGATATCTCCCGTAATCGAACCGTGATCAACGATCTTGACGGCGTTGCTGTGGTAATGCGCGTCTATCGCCAAATTGGCGGAGCTGATCGTCCCATCGTTGATAATCGTTGCCTTGCCGATGCTGTTGCTATTGGTATCGTCGCCGACAACCACTGCCGCGTTTGAAGCTTTAATCGTCCCAAGCGACAGGTTTTTCATTACGCCGCCAGTAAAGGCGACACCAAAATTTGCGCTTTGTACCAATCCGTTGTTGACAATGGAGCTCGATTCTGTCGCAGCAATCGCATACCCTTTTTCAGACGTGTTATAGATCTTGCCCGAATTGCCGACTGTATTCTCGCCGCCAGCCAGCAATATTGACGCGATGCCCACGCCATGAATCTCC
>NZ_JBFUBY010001278.1:0-431 GCF_056405515.1 Polaromonas sp. P1_G2 | reverse complement strand
GTCCTGGCGGGCCGTTCAGCCGCGGTGGGCGCTTCTTCGAACACGGCATGCTGCGGCTTGTGATCCTGGCGCTCGTCGCCGAACAGCCGCGCCACGGCTACGAAATCATCAAGGAACTCGAAGAGCGGACATCAGGCCTTTACGCGCCGAGCGCCGGCGTCATCTACCCGACGCTGACGCTGCTCGAAGAAACCGGTGACATCGAGGTCCAGGCGACGGATGGAGCCAAGAAGCTCTATACCGCCACCGAAGCCGGGCGGGCGACACTTGAGGAAAATCGCAAAGCGATAGACGCAGTGTTCGCACGCTTCGAGGCGATCCGGTCAGCCGCCAAGCCGGAGCGCGATCCGCGCATCATGCGCGCCATCGACAATTTCCGGACGGCACTGGCGATGAAGGCGCGCAGCGGCAATCTCTCGACGGAGCAGATC
>NZ_JBFUBY010001277.1:0-432 GCF_056405515.1 Polaromonas sp. P1_G2 | reverse complement strand
AGATTACAGAATGCATCAGCACCAGGATACGCATTGGCCGCGATTGGATGGAGATGTCGGCCGTCTGGTTGGCGACACCAATCGTGACGGTGAAATAGAGAAAATCCACGTAATCCGGCTTGCCCTTGTCGGGGAAGCCGAGACCTGAGCCTTGTTCGTCGCGCTTGCGCCGCCCCTCATGGGTCTTCATATAATATTCGTGCGCATAGTGCTCGGTGAAAATGATCTGGATGAAAGACCAAGACACCAGGATCGTGACCACGGAAAGTGCGATATAGAATGTCGCGTCCCGACCGCTTGCATCCTTAATCCGCGACAATTCGACGACGATTGTGGCAAGGCTCGCGACTGCGGCAATCACCGATGTGAACAGCACGGCGAAACGGCCCTCATCGGTGCGTTGCGCGCGCAGCTGCATGTCCTCGTCGTTCG
>NZ_JBFUBY010001276.1:0-432 GCF_056405515.1 Polaromonas sp. P1_G2 | reverse complement strand
ATCCTCTCCCGCAAGGGGCGAGGAATAACCTGTGGCGCCCTTTCAACCTGCTGCAACGTCGCGATTGTGGTGAGGCGTGCCTCGGGTTTTCCTCGCCCCTTGGCCGAAGTTGGTGAGGGGTGAAATTCCCCCCTCATAACCTCACAACTGAATCCAAGCCGTCTTCAAATCCACATACTTATCCAGCGCATGCAGCGACTTGTCGTGGCCGTTGCCGGATTGCCTGACGCCGCCGAGCGGCACGGTGTTGTCGGCGCCGCCATAGGTGTTGACATGCACGACGCCGGCCTTGATGCCGCGGACCATGCGATGCGCGCGTGACAGATTGGACGTCCAGACCGCCGAGGCGAGGCCATACTCGGTGCCGTTGGCGATCCTCAGCGCCTCCTCTTCATTCTCGAACGGGATGATCGAGAGGATCGGGCCGAACAC
>NZ_JBFUBY010001275.1:0-432 GCF_056405515.1 Polaromonas sp. P1_G2 | reverse complement strand
AACCTGCGGTGCTCGGTTCAGGCGGGGTCTCGCTAAACTCKCCTTCGGCTCAAACAACGCGATCCCTGATCCGCCTGAACCTGCGCTCCTCGGCGCATCCACAAGGGGTGGGAGCGGGGAAAAGAAATCCAAATACTGAATACCTGAAGAAACAAGGACTCGCCKTGGCGAGTCCTTGTTTGTCTTGGTTTGTTCTTTGTRTTTTTCTTCTGTACCTGTTTCCGTTCCCGATTGCCCCGTCCTGGCTGGGCCGAGGAGCGCAGACGTAGGCGGATCAGGGATCGCGCTTGTTTGAGCCGAAGGCGAGTTTGCGTTTGTATTTTTCTTCTGTACCTGTTTCCGTTCCCGATTGCCCCGTCCTGGCTGGGCCGAGGAGCGCAGACGTAGGCGGATCAGGGATCGCGCTTGTTTGAGCCGAAGGCGAGTTTGCGC
>NZ_JBFUBY010001274.1:0-432 GCF_056405515.1 Polaromonas sp. P1_G2 | reverse complement strand
CCTTAGGGAACTCGCGGAAGCGAGCGGCACGCCGGAACGCAACATCCGCTTCCTTATCTCGCAGGGCATTGTCCCTGCGCCGGATGGATCGCGGAAATTCGCTTCGTATGGCGACGAGCACGTCAGAGCGCTCGCCGTCTATTCCGAAGCGAAGGCGGAAGGTCTGTCGCTCGAGGCAATAAAGCGACGGATCGATGCCATAAGGCGCGGCGGCGCTATCGAGCGAGAAGTTGCTCCCGGTGTGGTCGTCAAGGTTGATCCGGAGGCCGTGCCTGATGTCGAGGAACTGTTCGTCGCCATTCAGTCCGTCGTCGAGGAAATGCAACAGCGCCGAGCGCGCGGGGAAGGAGAACTGACATGAGAACAGCCATCCGCGAGACCGAAGAAATGCTTCAGGCCTTCGTCCAGAGAGGAACCCCACCCGTACCACTC
>NZ_JBFUBY010001273.1:0-432 GCF_056405515.1 Polaromonas sp. P1_G2 | reverse complement strand
GGTCCGACCAATGCGGCGACGGATGGCCGGGTGATCCGTCAGGCGCTTTCCTTGAGTCATTACAAAGCGTTCTTCGCAAGCCTTCCCGTTCAGATTCAGGATGATGTCGTGGCGCGCTGGGGTGCGCCAGAGGCCGATCCATTCTTTCTCGACGGTGCATTTGCCCTGCCGCTTTCGCGTTTCGGCCAGGTGCTCGTCGGCATCCAGCCGGCGCGCGGCTATCACCTCAATCCGAAGGACACCTATCATTCGCCGGACTTGGTGCCGCCGCATGGCTACTTTGCCTTCTATGCCTTCATCCGCGAGGCCTTCGGCGCCGATGCGGTGATCCATATGGGCAAGCATGGCAATATGGAATGGCTGCCGGGCAAGGCCATGGCGCTCTCCGCAAATTGCTATCCGGAAGCCGTCTTCGGCCCGCTGCCGCATCTC
>NZ_JBFUBY010001272.1:0-432 GCF_056405515.1 Polaromonas sp. P1_G2 | reverse complement strand
GGCTGTTGGCATCAATGTCACGGCCTATAAGATCTGGGGTTTTGCGCTGTCCGGCTTTCTCGCCGGCGTGGCGGGCGGGCTGCTGGCCGGCAATCTCCAGCTTCTCGATGCACGATCCTTCCCGCCGGCGGAATCGGTGATGATCTTTGCACTCACCATCGTCGGCGGCGCATGGCATTGGTATGGCGCGGTGATCGCAGCTTTGCTCTATCGTTTCGTGCCGGCACTGCTCAACGACCTCGGCGTCAATGGCGACGCCGCCTTCATCATTTTCGGCGGCGCGCTGATCCATGCGCTGACGACCGCGCCGCGCGGCATTGCCGGCCAGTTGACCGATCTCGTCGGCCGGATCACCGGCAAGGAGAAGCGACCATGATCGCCATCCGCGACATCACCGTGACCTTTGGCGGCGTCACCGCGCTCAATGCGCTG
>NZ_JBFUBY010001271.1:0-432 GCF_056405515.1 Polaromonas sp. P1_G2 | reverse complement strand
TTGCCAAGTGTGATGCGGATGCATTTTCCGGGGGGCTGGATAGGCGAAAAACCCCTTGCCAAGGCGCATCGTCCGTGGTTTGACCGGGGCCAAACGACGGCCGGGCGCCGATTTGCACATTTTCCGAGGAAAACATGGCCAAGAAGAAGAACAAACCGCATCTGTTGATCGTCGAGGCGCGTTTCTACGACGACATGGCGGATGCTTTGCTGGAAGGCGCCACCGAGGCGCTGAAGGCGGCCGGAGCCACCTATGACGTCATCACCGTGCCCGGCGCGCTCGAAATCCCGCCGGCAATCTCCATGGCGCTCGACGCCGCAGATGAGGACGGCACCGAATATGACGGCTTCGTCGCGCTCGGCATGATCATCCGCGGCGAGACCTACCATTTCGACGTCGTCGCCAATGAATCGGCACGTGCGCTGATGGATC
>NZ_JBFUBY010001270.1:0-433 GCF_056405515.1 Polaromonas sp. P1_G2 | reverse complement strand
GGCTGTGGCGGCGGCGGCTTTCCTAAACGGATTGTTGAAGGAGGGCATCCCGCCCAGGGAAATCGGCATCTTCTGCCGGTCTAACGACGAACTTGCCCGGGTGGCGAAGATCACTGAGATCGTTGGATTGAAAACGACGTCGAGTCTTGGAAGCAAGCCTGTCGAAGACGCCGTTCTTATCGGGACGATGCATCTCGCGAAGGGATTGGAGTTCAGGGCAGTGCTTGTGATCGCATGCGACGAAGGGGTGTTGCCGCTAGCCTCCCGCATTGCTGACGTCGCCGACGAGTTTGAGTTGGACGAGGTCGTGGCAACCGAAAGGCAATTGCTGTACGTGGCCGCGACGCGAGCGCGGGATCATCTGTTCATATCGGGCGTCGCACCAGGTTCAGAGTTTCTGGAGGACCTCAGCTCATAGAAAAAGCTCGCAGAT
>NZ_JBFUBY010001269.1:0-433 GCF_056405515.1 Polaromonas sp. P1_G2 | reverse complement strand
GGTGTGATCGCGAAATACGCTGGCAAAACAATCGGCCGCCGGCACGATGCCGAGACCATTGGCGAACAGCGCATCCTTGTTGGCGTTGAAGAAGGCGGAGCCAGCGAACATGGAGAGGTTCATGGCGCAGAGGTCGTGGCGGAAGCCGGGCAGCGTCACCTCGCGGGTCTTGACCGCCCCGCCCGGCTCGTCCTTCGCCTCGACGACGGCGACCGACCAACCCTTGTTGGCCAGTTCGACGGCCGCAGCCAGCCCATTGTGTCCAGCACCGATCACCACCGCGTCGTAGTTCATCGTCCTCTCCTGCTGCAGGCTGTCGATTGTTTGCCGCATATGCATACATCTTCGACGGATCGTCGCAAGTCACAAATATTTTAAGTATAAAGGTTTTTGGGATTACGTAACGTCAACTTTTAAAATGATGTTTTATATC
>NZ_JBFUBY010001268.1:0-433 GCF_056405515.1 Polaromonas sp. P1_G2 | reverse complement strand
GCATTGTGGTCGTCGCCTTCGGCCATGCCGGGGATTTCGATCTCGTCGAGCCCGGTCAGGCCGGTTTCGAGGCCGCGCAGCGCCTTCTGCAGGCTTTCCTGGAAGGTGCGGCCGATGGCCATGACTTCGCCGACCGACTTCATTGCCGTGGTCAGCACCGGCGAGGCGCCGGGGAATTTCACGAAGGCGAAGCGCGGGATTTTGGTCACGACATAGTCGATCGACGGCTCGAACGAGGCAGGCGTGGCGCCACCCGTGATGTCGTTGTCGAGTTCGTCGAGCGTATAGCCGATGGCGAGCTTGGCCGCGATCTTGGCGATCGGGAAGCCGGTGGCCTTCGAGGCCAGCGCCGAGGAGCGCGACACGCGCGGGTTCATCTCGATGACGACAAGGCGGCCATTGTCGGGATTGACGGCGAACTGGACGTTGGAGC
>NZ_JBFUBY010001267.1:0-433 GCF_056405515.1 Polaromonas sp. P1_G2 | reverse complement strand
GTCTACAAGCGCATAGACACCTGCGCCGCCGAATTCGCCTCGCCGACCGCCTATATGTATTCGACCTATGAGACACCCTTCGTCGGCGCCGCCCGCACGGAAGCGCAGGTTTCCGACCGCAAGAAGGTGGTGATCCTCGGCGGTGGCCCGAACCGTATCGGCCAGGGCATCGAGTTCGACTATTGCTGCTGCCACGCCGCCTTCGCGCTGAAGGATGCCGGCTTCGAAGCGATCATGGTCAACTGCAATCCGGAGACGGTGTCCACCGACTACGACACCTCCGATCGCCTCTATTTCGAGCCGCTGACCGCAGAAGACGTCATCGAAATTCTCAAGATCGAGCAGGAAAAGGGCGAACTGCTGGGCGTCATCGTTCAGTTCGGCGGCCAGACGCCGCTGAAGCTTGCCGATGCGCTGGAGCGAGCCGGCATTC
>NZ_JBFUBY010001266.1:0-433 GCF_056405515.1 Polaromonas sp. P1_G2 | reverse complement strand
GATGCGTGCCTTCCGAATGGTGGATGGCGAAGAAGTTTTCGACCTCGCTCAGGATCCGCTCGAACGGCCGGGTCTTGTAGTTGTTGAGCGTGATCGTGTTGCCATGCATCGGATCGCAGGACCAGACGACCTTGCGGCCCTCGCGCTCGACGGCGCGGATCAGGCGCGGCAGGTGCTCGGCAACCTTGTCATGGCCGAAGCGGCAGATCAGCGTCAGCCGGCCGGCTTCGTTCTGCGGATTGAGGATGTCGATCAGTTCGAGCAGGCCGTCGGCGGTCAGCGAAGGGCCGCATTTGAGCCCGATCGGATTCTTGATGCCGCGGCAATATTCGACATGCGCATGGTCGGCCTGGCGGGTACGGTCGCCGATCCAGATCATGTGGCCTGATGTGGCGTACCAGTCGCCGGAGGTCGAATCGACGCGGGTCAGAGC
>NZ_JBFUBY010001265.1:0-433 GCF_056405515.1 Polaromonas sp. P1_G2 | reverse complement strand
CCTTGAAAGCCGCAGGCATCGTCGCCGTGATGCACAAGGCCACGCAAGGCAGCCATTTCAAGGATTCGAAATACGACCAGAGGCGAGCGGCCGCCGAGCAAGCCGGGCTTCTGTGGGGTGCTTATCACTTCGCCGAAAATCGCGAAGACAGCGGCACCGGCGCCCAGCAGGCTAAATACTTTCTCGATCGGATCGGCGATTCCAAGAATGTGTTCCTGTCACTCGATTTCGAGGGATATCACCACAAGGACAAGCCCGAAGTAGAATTGACCATGTCCGTAGCGGACGCGGAAGATTTCATCGATGCGGTGCATCAGCGCCTGGGGCGTTTCCCGTTCTTCTATTCCGGCAGCACCGTCCGCGACATTCTCGGCAGCAAGACCAACGCCAAGTTCGCCCAATGCAAACTCTGGGCGGCCGGTTATGTCAACGA
>NZ_JBFUBY010001264.1:0-433 GCF_056405515.1 Polaromonas sp. P1_G2 | reverse complement strand
CCTCAAGCGCCGATCGCCGAGTGCCAGACTGTCGCCGTCGACGACGCGATAATGCCCGCCGAGTGTTTCGACCGCGTCAGTCTTAACCTTCAAGGCGATAAGCGCGAGTAGAACGAGAAAACACACCGTAATAACAATATCGCGCAAGAGATTGATTTTCATTACGTAAATTTTCCGGACAAGACTGTCCCACGTGTCGAATCGAGACCACGCATGGCAAACAAATCCTTATCACGGAAGCATCTTCTTAAGGATTGCGCTTTATTCTCGCGGCGAAAGAGCCAGTTCCAGTCCGTATCATGAGTCAACGAGCCAGTTCGTCGCCCGACAAGATCATCGTCGATCGCTCCCGCACCTCCAGAAACCAGGCGGTGTCGCGGACGGTGAAGACGACGCGCGAGCGGCTGCAGATGAACAGCAATGCCGCCAGCAG
>NZ_JBFUBY010001263.1:0-433 GCF_056405515.1 Polaromonas sp. P1_G2 | reverse complement strand
GCTACACCCGGTCGACCGTCACGACGGAGCGATAGGCGCCGACCGGATTGTCGCCCGCGGCATAGATGCCGAGACCGGTCGGCGTCAGCAGAAAAATCTTCCAGGCGATCAGCACCAGCACGAGCAGCATGAAGGCGACGGGCGTGTTGCCGGCGAGCAGATCGGAGAACCAGGTGGGGATGAAGCCGCCGGGCCGTGGGAGGATGAGCAGCGCGATGCCGGTGATGATGAACGAGCTCGCAAGAGTGACGATGATCGCCGGCAGCCGAAGATAGGCGACGACAGTCCCCATCAACGCTCCGAGGATCAGCCCGGAAAGGGCCGCGGCGACGATGCCGCCAGGCGTGCCGAGCGGTCCGCCCATGGTCGTCGCAGCGATCACGGCGCCGAGGCTGACCATCGGCCCGATCGCCAGCGAAATGCCGCCATTCAG
>NZ_JBFUBY010001262.1:0-433 GCF_056405515.1 Polaromonas sp. P1_G2 | reverse complement strand
GGATCGATGTCGGCGGCACCAACACCGATGCCGTCGTCATGGACGGCACGCAGGTGGTGGCTGGCGTGAAATCGGCCACGACCGCCGATGTAATGAGCGGCGTCGTCAACGCCCTCAAGGATGTGCTTGCCGCCTCCGGCGTGGCGGCGAGCGCCATCGACGTGGTAATGATCGGCACCACGCATTTCACCAATGCTGTCGTGCAGCGCCGCGATCTGGCGCAGACCGCGGCTGTCCGGCTTGGACTGCCCGCAACCTCGTCGCTGCCGCCAATGGTCGATTGGCCGGAGGATCTGAAGACCGCGATCGGCAACCACGCCTGGCTTGCGCATGGCGGCAACGAGTTCGACGGTCGGGTGATCTCGCCGCTCGACGAGGAAGAATTGCTGCGCATCGCCGACGAGATCAAGGCCAAGGGCATCAACACCATCGC
>NZ_JBFUBY010001261.1:0-433 GCF_056405515.1 Polaromonas sp. P1_G2 | reverse complement strand
ATCTTGTCGAGCACGCCGAACTGCTTGGCCTGCTGCATCGACAGCACTGCATCGTGACCCCAGTTGACGTTGACCAGCACATCGGCGCCGGAATTGGCGACATTGAGCAGATAGGACGAGAAATCGGGCGTACCGAGCGGCGAAACCTGGTTGGTCACGGTCGTCCAGCCGGCGTCGGCGGTCTTGTCCTGCATCGACTTGGTGACGGTATGGCCATAGGTATAGTCCGGCGTCATATACGCCACCTTCATATTCTTGCCGAACTCCTTGATAACGACCGGCGCGATAGCCGAGGCGGCGGTCTGGCCAAAGAAGTTCTGGCGCACGCCGTAGCGCACGCAATCCTTGCCGGTCGTGTCGTTGGAGCCGGAGATGCCGCAGACGAACAGAACCTTTTCGCGTTGCGCCAGCTTGTTGAGCGCGACTGCGACGG
>NZ_JBFUBY010001260.1:0-434 GCF_056405515.1 Polaromonas sp. P1_G2 | reverse complement strand
ACTTAGACCTGTCCGACAAAGATTTTACTTACCGCTATATATATAATGCGTTTCTCCGCAACATTTATCAAGGCAAGGATACGGAGGACAGTCTACTTATTCTACAAGAGGAGATGCCTGGTACGATAGCTGAAGCTTTTGAACTCTCAGGCTTAAACGCGGAGGAGATATACATTATATTTTCGCGAGGAATTGATAATATTGAAAATAATAAATTATGGGATACTTACAAGGAAAACGTATATGTGCGGGAGGCGAACTCGCAATAGTAATTTTTACTGATCAGTCCCGAGGAAATGTTCGCCGCCGGGGCAAAAAGTCTACGCTTAGCCACGCTGTAGATAATGACTAACCTCTATACTTTCGACTATCCTTCTGGAAGCAGTTGCCAAGAACGGAGAACGAAGCGCTTCGATTTGGGTACACCTCAATCG
>NZ_JBFUBY010001259.1:0-434 GCF_056405515.1 Polaromonas sp. P1_G2 | reverse complement strand
GGACCGGATCTGGTGGCACAAGGTTGGCGACCATAAAGGCATTGTGGTCGAGCGCCTGAGCTGGCTGCATCTTGTCGGCGTCAACCAGCGCGGCAATCAGGAGCCGTCTATGATCCGGCTTCGCTGGATTCCGCTGTCAAAACCGGTTCTCGGCGGGCATGCAACAATCCTGACGCCGGCAGGCATATCCTTTGCCGCCGTCTGCATGCGCCCGGCTCCTCCGGAAGTCACCTTCCGTCAGGCGCTACGCCAGTCGCGCCGCTATCATAAGGATGACGCGGTTGTCGATGAGATTACGCGAATGATCCTGGCGCAGCAGAAGCAGGAAATCATGAAGACCGTGCTCAACGATCTTTCACTTTGAAGCTTTTGCATCTGCAT
Organism: Polaromonas sp. P1_G2; assembly: GCF_056405515.1. Classification (NCBI taxonomy): domain Bacteria; kingdom Pseudomonadati; phylum Pseudomonadota; class Betaproteobacteria; order Burkholderiales; family Comamonadaceae; genus Polaromonas; species Polaromonas sp. P1_G2. The sequence continues at coordinate 53 of NZ_JBFUBY010001259.1, read as the reverse complement.
GGGCTTCCTCGACAGCCATGGCGATAAGGTATTCAAGCATACCGAGTTCGCTC
>NZ_JBFUBY010001258.1:0-434 GCF_056405515.1 Polaromonas sp. P1_G2 | reverse complement strand
GCCCTTCCCCGAGCATGCGGCGGCAATCCTCGACGGACAATCCCTCGACGCCGATCCTCTGTTCTCCCATGCGCACATGCTCCTGCACCGTTTTCCGGCGAGCAGACTACACGGTCGCGCATTGCTCGAAGCTTGATGACGTCAGCGCCGGATATGCCTTGAACCGAAAACTACTGGATCTTGTATTTCTGATAGGATTTTTCTTCAATCAATTCCGAGCCGAGCGCAGCATTGACTTCCCGCTTCAGTTCGGCCCGCTTGTCATTGGTGATGTAGACGGAACGCGCCAGCCTGATGAATTTCTCGCCGAAGTCGCCGCTATTCTCGCAGTCGCGGATATGGTCCTCAATGTCCCAGAGCGCGGCGTTGACGTCATAAAGCGCTTTCGTCAGCCTGATGACTTCGGCCTCAGACGCGTGGCGGCCGAGCTTCTC
>NZ_JBFUBY010001257.1:0-434 GCF_056405515.1 Polaromonas sp. P1_G2 | reverse complement strand
AGCTTGACATAGACATCCGCCGCCGGGCCTTCGCCCATGCGCGCCTCGACCTCCGCAAAACGGCGTTCGAGTTCCTTCATCTTGTCGACGGGTAAAGTGGCCAAGGGAAATCCAGGAGCTAAAGTGGAATATTGTGCGATTCAGCAAAGCGCTTGAGGATATCCCGCACCGGTATGTTGGACGTCTTGTCGTCCAGCACCTCGTTGAGCGTGCGCGATAGCGCCCCGGCATCGAGGCCGAGCAGCATCGCCTTGACCGGACCGATCGAGGCCGGCGACATCGACACCGAGCGGAAGCCGATGCCGATCAGCGCCATGGCCGAGATCGGCTTGCCGGCCATCTCGCCGCACAGCGTCACCGGCGTGCCATTGCGTTCGCCGGCGCGGACGATGTCGCGCAGCAGCCTGAGGAAGGGCTTGCCCAGATTGTCGAAA
>NZ_JBFUBY010001256.1:0-435 GCF_056405515.1 Polaromonas sp. P1_G2 | reverse complement strand
GGCGACGTCGCCGGCGAGCAGGCTGAGCACGAGGCCGGCGAACATGAAGCCGGAATTGGAGCGATTGGGATCGGTGGAGATGAGACGGGCCTTGCCGTAGAGCGCGTCGACACCGAGCGAGGACCAATCCTGGTTGGCGAGCAATGCTTTGAGGAGGGCTGCCAGATCGAGCTGATACTGTTTGCTTGGCGTCAGCTTCACCAAGCCATGCTTGATCAGCCCGTCGGCGACCGGCTGCCAAGTGTAGACCACGACGGGCGAGTTCAGCACGACCTGGTCGTTGCGCACCTTGACGCCGCTCTTGCGCGCCAGGTCGACCATGATCGAGGAGGAGGGCCAGAGAAAAGCCGGGTTCTGTGACAAGAGCGCCTGCTCGCGCACCATTTCGACCGAGCCGGCGACACGTGCATCGAGCTGCAGGCCGTAGCTGCCGAG
>NZ_JBFUBY010001255.1:0-435 GCF_056405515.1 Polaromonas sp. P1_G2 | reverse complement strand
CGGAAATGGTCGCTCAGCCCGCATCATGATGAACGCCGAACTCTCGGCAGGCAGCGCAGCGAGGATCATCGTTCCCACCGTCTTCAGGTCGAACTATCTTGAGAGCCTTCGCCTGATGAGTAACCACGGCGTTCCAGATGCCCTGATCAAGACCCTCGACTTTGCGCAGCGCTATGCGCAGGCGATCGAGTGGTCGTCGCTCCCACGAGCGATCCATGTGCTCCGCAAGACCAATGCCTTCGTTCTTCCGGAAGTCGGCGACAGGGAGGGATATCGCCTGAGGTTGCCGCGAGCCGTGGACTTCGAGGATGAYGACGACGATGACGATGGCGACGGTGCCGGAGGCGCGACGGCGGGAGGCCTGAGAAGGCGATAGGGCACACCCGCGCAATGACGACGGCCGACCATCTTCATCGCCGTGGAGCCTGTGTCGAC
>NZ_JBFUBY010001254.1:0-435 GCF_056405515.1 Polaromonas sp. P1_G2 | reverse complement strand
GGTCAGAACATGCGCATCCCGCTGCCGGAGCTCAACGAAGAGCGCCGCAAGTCGCTGGTGAAGGTCGCGCATGACTATGCCGAAAAGGCCAAGATCGCGGTGCGAAATGTTCGTCGCGACGGCATGGACGGCTTTAAAAAAGCCGAAAAGGACGGCGATATGAGCCAGGATGACAGCCGTTCCAATTCCGAAAAAGTGCAGAAGATGACGGACGAGACGATTTCAGAGATCGATCGCTTGCTTCACGATAAGGAAAAGGAAATCATGCAGGTTTAATGTCGGGGTTATTCCTCGATCAGGAGGCAGAAGCTACAGATGGATGCAAATCTGACCGCGAAGGTCCCTGCTCATGTCGCCATCATCATGGATGGCAATGGCCGCTGGGCCAAACAACGCGGCCTGCCGCGCACCATGGGCCMCCGCAAGGGCGTGGAA
>NZ_JBFUBY010001253.1:0-435 GCF_056405515.1 Polaromonas sp. P1_G2 | reverse complement strand
GGCGAGACGAGGCCGAAGGCGATAATGCCGGCGGCAAGGATTTTGGTGATGTTGGCCATGGAGAGCTCCCTTGGAAGGCGGACCGCTGTTCCTACCAAGTGATTGTTTGACCTCCATGACAATGGCGTGATGCGGCCGAAGAAAATCGATAATCTCTCTGCGACCACATGGCGCATGACACCAGCGAACGCGACGATTGACGGATCAGGCCCTCAATTGAAGCGGATGATCGAGATCTCTCCTTCGAGAGCACCCTGATAGGCCGACAGATGCGGCTCCTCGTCCGGTTCGCCCATCAGCGTGCCGATCTGGTCGAGGTCCGCCTCGTGGAAACCTTCTTCGGAGAGGGCATTGAGGGCATCGCGGACGGCGGTGTCGTCGTCGGGAGCGCGCAGCAGAATATGAATGTCGATGCCTTCGCCGTCTGCGTCCGCA
>NZ_JBFUBY010001252.1:0-435 GCF_056405515.1 Polaromonas sp. P1_G2 | reverse complement strand
TCTATGTGCTCGGCACGCGCGTGAAGGATATCCGCATCGCCGACCGGCTGGCGCTGATCTCCGCCATCATCGTCCTGGTCTTCGCCGCCTTCGAATATTTCCTGCTCGACCTCTATCTCGATTGGTTCAATGTGCTGGGTTATTACATCTCGCGCGGCACCGTGAGCCTGCAGGACAGCTATGGCGCCACGCGCGGCCTGTTCATCTCCGGCAATCGCCCCGAACCGCGCACGCTTCTGCCCTTTCTCGGCCAGCAGCGTGTCTCCTCGGTGTTTCTCGAACCAGTGTCGATGGGTAATTACGGCGCCATCCTCTATGCCTGGGGTCTGTTTCGCCGCGACTACAAACATCGCTGGTTCCTGATCATCTCGGCGCTGATCCTGATCATTTCGGCTGACGCGCGCTTCGGCCTCGGCGCCTGCGTCGTCATGACAG
>NZ_JBFUBY010001251.1:0-435 GCF_056405515.1 Polaromonas sp. P1_G2 | reverse complement strand
GTCCAGGCCTGGTCGAGGAATTCGGCTGGTACGAAAAAGTGCCGTGGCGTCTGCTCGATAGCGTTGAGCAGGTCGGCATTGACAACGCCTCGGGCACGCAGCCGGAGGCAGAGCGCCACAAAACCTTCCCTGCCGCCGCGCCCCTGGTTCATGCCGGCCCTTTCGTCACGGCCTGCTGGATACGGTCAAGCAGGCTATAGTCTGTAAGGTCGAGCTTGAGCGGCGTTACCGAGATTTTGCCTTCCTTGAGCGCGAAGATGTCTGTGCCCTCGCGGAAATCGCCCTTTCGGCTGTCGAATTTCAGCCAGTAATATGGCAGGCCTCGGCCGTCGCTGCGCTTTTCGACATTCATGCCGAAATCGAGCTTGCCCTGGGCGGTGACGGCAATACCCTGAACGTCCGACGGTTGGCAATTGGGGAAGTTGACATTCATGA
>NZ_JBFUBY010001250.1:0-436 GCF_056405515.1 Polaromonas sp. P1_G2 | reverse complement strand
AGCTCACCTATGGCACCCAGCCCGGCGACGGCTCATCCCGGCTTCTCAACATCAAGCGCTACGGCAAGAAATCCGACGTCGCTGTGGATTCGCAGACCGGCGCGGTGTCGATCACCAACAGCGGCGGGCTTGGTTCCAAGGACACCATCTTCGACTATGCCGACTACGATGGGCTCGGTGCTGCTGCCGATATCGTTAGTCTAAAGGGCGCCGGTCCTCTGGCGAATGTCGACGTCGATTCGGACGGCATAAGCGAACTGCTGCAAATGCAATCGGGCTATACGGCTCAGTTCAACCAGGAAGCTGCGACAGCCCCTTGCACCTATAACCTCTACAATCAAAATGCGGGCACGACGAATACATTCTCCCGCTTGCAGCTTGGCAATATAGATTGCGCACTGCAAAATTGGTACCATTATGGCGAGCAGCATCTGTC
>NZ_JBFUBY010001249.1:0-436 GCF_056405515.1 Polaromonas sp. P1_G2 | reverse complement strand
GTGCGGTCGATGTCACAGGCTTCCTCCTCGACAACAATGCGTCGCTGAAAGTGATATCGAGCTATGGCTTCTCGCTCGACGACCACTTCGCCTACGAGGAGAAAGTCAACACTGCGCAGACCGATGCCTTCAAGGCGATCAAGCAGYTGTTCGACGCCCGCCGCGCCCGTGACGAGAAGGCGGTTAGAGATCAGGTGCTGATGGCAGCCGTGGTCGCCAACGACCTCGACGGCGTCAAAGCCGCGCTCGCCGACGATGCCGATGTCAACGAGCGGGCGCCGATCACCGGCAGCTTCAACAATGGCCATACGCCGCTGCATGTCGCGGCGCGCGAGGGCAAGGCGGACATTGTCGCCGTGCTGCTGCCTGCCGGCGCCGACGTCAATGCCGTCGAGCCGACCTTCACGGCGGTGCCGCTGCACAAGTCGGTCTACAA
>NZ_JBFUBY010001248.1:0-436 GCF_056405515.1 Polaromonas sp. P1_G2 | reverse complement strand
GTATTTCGCCTTGTTGGCCTCGAACCACTTGTTCAGCACGTCGGTGGCCGGCGGCTTGATCGGGTCGAGATTGTCCTTGGTCAGCATCAGATAATCGATGCCACGGCGCTCATTGGCATAGGTCTGCAGCGCATCGACGAGTGTCTTCGGAGGTTCGAAATCCTTGGTCAGCGCATCAGCGATCTGGGTACGGACCGCTTGCTTGTTGGCGATCTGGATCCAGTCGTTGACAGGGATCCCAACATTCCGCAACACCCCTTCCATCTGATTGCGACTGAAGGCACCGGTTTCGTCGTGGAAGGCCGGCTCCTGTTGGATCACCTGCAGCAGCCGTTCCTGGGACTGTCCGAGTTTCATATTGCTCGCCAGTTGATCGAGTGTGGCACCGGATATGAGCTGGCTGAGCACGTTGTTTTCAGCGCCGAGAGCTCTGGCC
>NZ_JBFUBY010001247.1:0-436 GCF_056405515.1 Polaromonas sp. P1_G2 | reverse complement strand
GAGGTGCCGCGGCCGGTGATGACCTTCGCGCCGCCGACGTCCTTGATCCCCGGCTCGAACGGATCGCTTTCCCAGAGATTGAGCGGATCGACCGGCTGGACATCGTAATGGCCATAGAACAGGACATGCGGCGCATCAGCCTTGGCGCCCTCGTGATGAGCGACAACCATCGGATGGCCGGGCGTGTCGCGCACGGAGGCCTCGAAGCCGAGTGTCTTGAGATAATCTGCGAGCCAGGTCGCGGCCTTGCGGCAGTCATCCTTGTAGGCTGGATCGGTGGAGATCGACTTGATGCGGCAGAGCGCGAACATCTTCTCCAGGCTGGAATTGAGGTTGGCGTCTGCCTTGGACAGAACGGTATCGATCACGGTCATGATTGTCACCTGGATTCACGTTGGGCGGATGGCGGGGACCTTAGAGCGAGCCGTGTTGATTT
>NZ_JBFUBY010001246.1:0-436 GCF_056405515.1 Polaromonas sp. P1_G2 | reverse complement strand
GGACATGCTGGCCGAGCAGCGCGGCGGCTATATCGAAGTCGACCGTTCCGCTACGCTGGACTGGGACGCCCTGCGCAAAAAGATCGCCCAGGACGGCATGCGCAACTCCAACTGCGTCGCCATCGCCCCGACCGCCACCATCTCCAACATCATCGGCGTGGATGCCTGCATCGAGCCCTGCTTCGGCAACCTCTCGGTCAAATCCAACCTGTCCGGTGAATTCACGGTCATCAACCACTACCTGGTGCGCGACCTCAAGCGCCTGAACCTGTGGGACGACGTGATGGTGGTGGACCTCAAGCACTTTGACGGTTCGCTGCGCCCCATCGACCGCGTGCCGCAGGACGTCAAGTCGCTGTACGCCACGGCATTTGAAATCGAGACCTCCTGGATCGTCGAAGCGGCGGCTCGCCGCCAGAAATGGATAGACCAGGCG
>NZ_JBFUBY010001245.1:0-436 GCF_056405515.1 Polaromonas sp. P1_G2 | reverse complement strand
CCAGAGTGCGGATTGCCAGAGTTTTGAGAGTGCCTGATGTCATCATTGCAAGACGAGCTCCGCCTGAATGCGCCTGCCGATTTGATGCCCTGGAGGATGGCGATGATGCCGTCAGGCTTCACGCCGATGCTGTTGAGCCCCGAAACCAATGTCTTGAGGTCCGAGCCCTTGAGGATCGCCACCTTGGTGTTGGCCTGCTGCGCGACGATATCCGTCTGCGGCTGCACGGCCGTCTGGCCGTTGGAGAAAGGCAGCGGCTGCACCACTGTCGGGTTCTCGCTGACCTGCACCGTGAGCGTGCCGTAACTGACCGCGACTTCCGATATCCGCACGTCGGCGCCGATGACGATGGTTCCGGTTCGCTCGTTGACCACCACCTTGGCCGGCGTGTCGGTATCGATCACGAGGTTTTCGACTTCCGCCATCAGGCGTGCGA
>NZ_JBFUBY010001244.1:0-436 GCF_056405515.1 Polaromonas sp. P1_G2 | reverse complement strand
GTACGAACAGGCCGTCGCCCTTTTTCTGCGTGTCGGTAATCACAGCGCGGCCACCCTCGAAAGTGATCAGGCCGGTATCGCCCATCTGGCCGCCGGATTCACCGTAGAACGGCGTCTGGTTGACGACCAACTGCACCTTCTCACCCGCCGAAGCCTGCGGCAGCGACTTGCCGTCACGCACAAGCGCGCACACCACACCTTCGGCACGCTCGGTGTCGTAGCCGAGGAATTCGGTGGCACCATGGGCTTCCCTGAGCTCGAACCAGATCGTCTCGGTCGCGGCTTCACCGGAACCGGCCCAGTTGGCGCGCGCCTCGGCTTTCTGGCGCTGCATTGCCTTGGCGAAAGCATCCGTGTCGACGCCGATGCCCTTCTGGCGCAGCGCATCCTGAGTCAGGTCAAGCGGAAAACCAAAGGTGTCGTAGAGCTTGAAGGC
>NZ_JBFUBY010001243.1:0-436 GCF_056405515.1 Polaromonas sp. P1_G2 | reverse complement strand
GATCTATGCCGTTGACGGGACCGCCCATCAGCCGGACTTCGCCGGCGCTCGGGCGCGCCAGTCCGGTGACGAGATTGAGCRTCGTCGACTTGCCGCAGCCGGTCGGGCCAACGACGGCGACGAATTCGCCGCGCTCGACGGTCATGTTGAAATCGCGTAGCGCGGTCAGCGACTTGCCGGTGGGCGAGACGAAACGGCGGCTGACATTGATGAGCTCGATGGCCGGGCCAGTCGATGATGAGGTCTGCATGATGATAACCTGACGGCGTGCTTGAGCGGGCGTGCACGCGAAAGCCCGTTGGCAGCGGCGAGACCGCCCCCGACCGGAGCCGGAGGCAGCCTGCCGGGAGGATCACTTGACGGCCTTGACGAACTCGGTCGTGTAGGTCTTCGACAGGTCGATCTGCTTGCCCTGGATGTTCTTGGAGAATTCCGA
>NZ_JBFUBY010001242.1:0-437 GCF_056405515.1 Polaromonas sp. P1_G2 | reverse complement strand
GTCAGATTGCAGATATGCCGGCCCGGGCGGTGCGGAACCGGAGCGTCGCCGTTGAACTGCATCGAATAGGTGACCGTGTCTCCCGCGAAGACCGGCTTCAGCCATTTGAGATTGCGGATGCCGGGAGAGGGGCCGAGCTTGGGCGGCGTGCCGCCATCGGCGCGGATCGCCTCGTTCTGGCGGTAGATACTGGCGACGTTGCATTTCATTGCGGCGGCGCAGACGTGCCAGCCCGAGGCGCAGAGGTCGCCGAACAGCGATTGCTTGGCGAGTTCCGGATCGGTGTGGAAGAAATGCGGGTCGAATTCCCTGGCGAATTCCACGATCAGGTCGGCGGTGAATTCGTAGGTGCCGATGACCACCGGCTTGCCGACCTCAAGCAATTCGCGCATCCTCATGCGGCGGCCTCCGCGCGCATGCGGAACATGCCGGGATTT
>NZ_JBFUBY010001241.1:0-437 GCF_056405515.1 Polaromonas sp. P1_G2 | reverse complement strand
GCGGAAGGGTGGCCGAATGGCGTGCCGGCGTAAGAAATGCGATGGCGAGTCACAAACGAACCGGATAAAGTCAGGCGCCCGGCATATCCGCCGGTCTGTAGGCGCCGATCACGCCGCCTCGCCAGCCGGTGATGCTGCCGTGAGGAGATTGCCGGTCAGTCAAAAACGCTCGACCCGCAATAGATCTATTTCCGGGGCCATCCTTTGTCCGGACGACCAAACTCGCTTCGACCGGCGGCCAATCCGCCTCAGTTCGATCGACGCAGGCGCGATATGGACGATAGGAATGGGAAAATTGCGTCGATGCGTTGGCAATCAAACATTGGCCCGAACGGTTATCAGGCTTTCTCCAACATTTTTTCCTTGTTGAGCCGAGAGTTCGTGGTGTTATGCCATTGCCAAGCGGTTTCGACGATCGTCTTCAACTTGGACAGCTT
>NZ_JBFUBY010001240.1:0-437 GCF_056405515.1 Polaromonas sp. P1_G2 | reverse complement strand
CTGTCGGGCGCGCTCAACCTCGGCCCGGACTTCCTCCCGACAGGCAAGATCGATTTTGACCTCCCGGATGTGGCACTGCTCGCGGCCTTTGCCGGCCAGAAGGCCGATGGCGCGATCAAGGGTTCGGCCGACTTCCAGTCGCAGAATGGCAAGATCAGTGGTGCCATCACCGCCAGCGGTCCCAGGCTTTCCGCCGGCGGCGCCGAGATCGTCAAACCGATGGTCGATCTGAAGATCGCCGATCTCGCCAGCGGACAGATTTCCGGAAAAGTCACCGCCGACCTCGTGGCGTCGGGCACGAATGTGATTGCAAGGCTAGCACTCGACATTGACCACGCCGGCACCAAGACCGCTTTCGACCTGAAAAGCCTCTATGACGCGTCGCCGCTGACGGCGAAGGGGGCGATTGAGCAATTGCCCGATGGCCTGAATGTGTC
>NZ_JBFUBY010001239.1:0-437 GCF_056405515.1 Polaromonas sp. P1_G2 | reverse complement strand
CTTACCTTTTGCGGTCGAACGATCGCTTGGGGCGTAAACCCCAAGCCATAACATTGACGGAAGGAACACCCTACCTTCCAAGCGCCCCCACAATCCGATCGACATTATAACGGAACATCCGCAAATATGTCGAAGCCGGCCCATCCTTATCCGATAGCGCTTCGACATAAAGCTCCCCGCCCGGCTTCGCCCCCGTCGCCGCCGCGATCTGGTTGACCAGTTTCGGATCGTTGGAATTCTCGAAGAAATACACCTTCACCCCCTCCGCCTTGATCTGGTCGATCAGCCTGGCCACATCCGCGGCAGACGCCTCCGTCTCCGTCGACACCCCGAGCGGCGCCAGGAATTTCACCCTGTATTCCCGGCCGAAATAACCGAACGCATCATGGCTGGTGAGGATCTTGCGCCTGGCCTCCGGCACCGCATCGAGCTTGCCA
>NZ_JBFUBY010001238.1:0-437 GCF_056405515.1 Polaromonas sp. P1_G2 | reverse complement strand
GGGCAGGGGGATATCGACCTCGGGATTCAAATGACCGTCGCGAGTCACCAGCATGCGCATCATGTTCTCGGACGAATCCTCGATGCGGGCGATATAGATCATAGGCAGGGTCTGCGAGCCGTCGAAGGAGGCCCAGTTGACCACGCAGGCCGGCCGCATCGTCTCGCGGTTGACGGCGACGGACGACGTTTCCGGCAGCACGACCGGTGAGAAGACCTCGCCTTTCAAGACCTCTTCGAGATAGAGGCGCTCGGCCATGCGCGTCTGCAGCACTTCGGGAAAAGCCTTGCTGCGCAGGATGAAGTCGACCATTTCGGCGCGCAGGCGGCCGGCATCGGGGATGGCGGCGAGGCGCTCCGGCGCGGCCTTGCGGTCGTTTTCCAGTTCGAGAACGTTCTGATAGACGGGAAAGCCGGATTCGGCGCGCGAGATACGGA
>NZ_JBFUBY010001237.1:0-437 GCF_056405515.1 Polaromonas sp. P1_G2 | reverse complement strand
ATATTCTTGCCGACCGTCGGGCCGAAGGCGATCGAGGTCGTGTAGGAGCGGCGGCCGAGTTCGTCGACCAGGACATTGCTGGTCTCGGGATCGATCACCGGCAGTGAGCCGACCGGGTAGCGGGCGACGCCGTTCTTGTCGGTATTCTCGGTCATGACCAGGGTGCACAGCATGGCCGGCTGGTGATCGCGGGCCTTGTATTCGAGATGCTTGGCCTTGCCGCGGAAATCGACATCCTTGACCTTCGGACGCGCCAGGTCGCTTTCGATCAGGTTGTACTGGGTCAGGAGGTCAGCGTTCTGCAGGCGCAGGCTCTTTTCCATGCGGCGGGAATTGGCATAGGTTTCGACGCCGAAGGCCATGACGCCGGTGGCGCGCAGTGCGTCCCAGACGGCGAGGCCGTCCTCGTATTTCATATGCAGTTCCCAGCCCTGTTC
>NZ_JBFUBY010001235.1:0-437 GCF_056405515.1 Polaromonas sp. P1_G2 | reverse complement strand
GGATGAGATCGCCTTCGCCGGCAAGGCGCTCCAGGCAATCGACGCAACAATCGCCAATCCGTCGCTCGACCTGAAACAGCCTGGCGCGAAAATCACGCTGTCCGCGACCTATCTCGGCCAACCGATCAAGACGGAAGCCGAAGCGCGGTTGAACGGCGGGCTGGTCGCCATTCCTTCGCTCAGGACCGACATCGGCGCCAACAGCTTTGCGGGCGCGCTCAGCCTCGACACCACCTTCCTGCCGTCAGGACAAATTGCCTTCGATCTGCCCGATATTGCCAGCCTGGCAAAGCTTGCCGGCCAGACGGCCGATGGAGCCCTGAAAGGCACGATCGACCTTACCCCCAAGGATGGCAAGCTCGCGGCCAAGATTTCCGCGAATGGCCCCAGGCTGACGACATCAGGCGTTGAAATCGCGGCTCCCAGCCTCGCATTGC
>NZ_JBFUBY010001234.1:0-438 GCF_056405515.1 Polaromonas sp. P1_G2 | reverse complement strand
AAGCAATTGCGTGCGGCTATGGATGTGCCGCGGCACCAGATAGCCGGTCGGATAGCTGTTGGCATGGACGTAGATATCGCCGTTCGCTCCCTCGATCCTGGCAAGGGCACGGTCATGCTTTTCAACGGCGTCTTTAGATGGCTCTCGCACATGTCGGTTCATGTTTGGCCCAATCGCAAAACAATTCGACCAAAACACAAAAGCAGGTCAACCGCAAGACATGTAAGTAAGCCTTACGATCCCGACGCAAGAGCGGGTCGGTTCAGGAGACATTTCCATGGCAGTGGTCACGGACGCGCAACCGGTGCCGTCGACGGCATCGGCCGTTCCCCGGTTTCAGAAGGCAACCCTTTCCATCCTGTTTGCGGTGAGCTTCGGTCACCTGCTCAACGACATCATGCAGTCGTTGCTGGCCTCGCTCTATCCGCTGTTCAAAGC
>NZ_JBFUBY010001233.1:0-438 GCF_056405515.1 Polaromonas sp. P1_G2 | reverse complement strand
CAGTGTCGTTGAGCCAATTCGATACCGTACCGCCGGGGGCACGTTTCACGGTGATCGAGACATTGTGCGGCCGGGTCGGCGTCGAGGAGAGAGAATAGGCCCTCGGATAGGTCTTCCCGTCGATCTCAAACTTGAACGTGGCGTACTGGCCGGGCTTGAAATCGAACCCCCGATTCCTGCTGTCCTCGAAAACGAACGTCTTCGTATCATGCGTCTCGGCGATGACCGCCTTGCAAACCAGCTTCGCCGGGCCTCCACGATGGAAGGGCTGCCGGTTGGCGGTCGGGAGGTCGTATCGAAAAGGGGACTTGGTGAGCATCGTGGGTTCTCCTGCCGAGGCTCCATCCATAGCAAAACCCGTCGGATGAGGTGACCCCGTCGCATCGGCCTGATAGATCGGAAATCCCGATCAGAAGAGTGCGAGGCGACGTCCTCGGG
>NZ_JBFUBY010001232.1:0-438 GCF_056405515.1 Polaromonas sp. P1_G2 | reverse complement strand
ACGGCAGTCCGGCGCTCGACCCTCGCGATAAACCGAAACCGACGATGCAGGCGCGGGACATATTGGTGCCGGATTTGCACATCGACTCCCTGCGCATCAAAAGCCGCAATTTTCAGTGATTCTTTTCTAACTTGCGCCGCCAATTCGAGCGATCCGATTCACATTTCGCTTTCAAGTTGATGCGATAAATCGCGCCACTCAAACAGGGATATCGATCTCGAATGCGTTCCTCCTTCGCAGCATTCAGCTTGCCGTGGTTCGCCATTGGCTTTCTTGCGCTGTGTTTCTGGTGGCGTTGGTGGTTATTGGGCCCTGTCGCAAAGTTTTCCTGTTAACGCCACTTTGGTGATTTGGCGATGAAAAGACGCTGCGATTTGTTGGAGTGCTGCAGTATGGCGCAGTGCCCGCGCGGCAAAGGATACGGGAACACTGGAGGAG
>NZ_JBFUBY010001231.1:0-438 GCF_056405515.1 Polaromonas sp. P1_G2 | reverse complement strand
GCTCGATGGACGTTTGCTTTAGGAATGCACACCCACGGGCTGAACAGCTGAGATGACGGCGCGAAGCCGTCGTTCAATGACAAGCCGCTCAATGTCAGCAATGGGCGAAAAACGGTCGAACACAAAGCTCCACGAGCGACCAAGGTGTTATTGCCAAGAGCTTAAAAGAACGGCTGATCTTTCCAAACCTTGCCCTCCAGCATTGCCGAATAGCCCAGGTTATAAACCGACCTCATGTACTCGGTGTTGAATGGGTCGGACACTGAATAGGGAATTTGCTTGCCGATCGCCGCAACACGGAAATGTGTGCCGGTCCGCCTGGTATAGCCGTATAGAGCCAGAAGCGAGCTGCGGGTCTGTGACTTGATCAGGATCGAGTAGGCACGCGCCATCACGGGAAGCGTCTTGTCCGACGTGATTGAGAATTCGGGCATCAGC
>NZ_JBFUBY010001230.1:0-438 GCF_056405515.1 Polaromonas sp. P1_G2 | reverse complement strand
CGATGACCATAATTTCCCCTATCTGCGCATTCGCGGACAGGTGGCGCTGATCGGGCTGTCGACGGCAACGGCGACCCCGCCCTTCATGGCATCAGGCTATTTCGGCCGCAACCAGGCGCGGCGCTTCGCTGAACTGCTGAAGCAACTGGATGAGGCCGGCCTCTGCCGCGTGGTGATGATCCACCATCCGCCGATCCGCGGCGCCACGGCGAGCTACAAGCGCATGGTCGGCATCCGCCGCTTCGGCGCAGCGCTGCATCTTGGCGGCGCCGAACTGGTGCTGCACGGGCACACCCATCTCAATTCACTCTACTGGCTGCCGGCGCCGGGCGGCGCGCGGGTACCCGTGGTCGGCATCGCCTCCGCCAGCCAGGGCAATGGTGGCCATAAGCCGCCGGCCGCCTATAATCTTTTCCGTATCGACGGCGAAAAGGGCGA
>NZ_JBFUBY010001229.1:0-438 GCF_056405515.1 Polaromonas sp. P1_G2 | reverse complement strand
GTTCCGACCTGAAGCCCGCCATCGTGCTGAAGGATGACAACGGCCATATCCTGAAGCTCAGCCGTGGTGGCGACGCCCGCTACTTCCTGTCCGTCGAGGCCATTCTTTCGGTCGAGCCGGGCCAGAAGGTCAGCCAGGGTGACGTGCTCGCCCGTTCGCCGATGGAAAGCGCCAAGACCAAGGACATCACCGGTGGTCTGCCGCGCGTCGCGGAACTGTTCGAAGCCCGCCGTCCGAAGGATCATGCGATCATCGCCGAAATCGATGGTACGATCCGCCTCGGCCGCGACTACAAGAACAAGCGTCGCGTCATCATCGAGCCGGCGGAAGACGGTGTCGAGCCGGTCGAATACCTGATCCCGAAGGGCAAGCCTTTCCATCTGCAGGAAGGCGACTTCATCGAGAAGGGCGACTACATTCTCGACGGCAACCCGGCAC
>NZ_JBFUBY010001228.1:0-438 GCF_056405515.1 Polaromonas sp. P1_G2 | reverse complement strand
ATGGAACACTGCGCGTACGCCATTCAGCGCGACTCGTATTCGAGAGCCTTGCCCTTCCGCGATTTCACCGCCGCATGCCAGGAAAAGCAATTCTATATCCCGCCAAGCTATGTTCGATCGCACGGGATCAGCGAAGATCGCCAACAACGTCGCCCTGTGTTTGCCACTCAGCTCCATGCAGTATCAATCTATGATATCATCGAGGAAGTTTCAATCTTCGCCGTGGTTGGCGATCATCATCGCTTCGAAGGCAAGGCGGTCGGTCTTGCGCATGCGCTCGGATTCCGATTTCAGCTGGCCGCAGGCGGCGAGGATGTCGCGGCCGCGCGGGGTGCGGATCGGCGAGGCATAGCCGGCCTGGTTGATGAAATCGGCGAAGGCCTCGATCGTCTCCCAGTCGGAGCATTCATATTTCGAGCCCGGCCAGGGGTTGAAGGG
>NZ_JBFUBY010001227.1:0-438 GCF_056405515.1 Polaromonas sp. P1_G2 | reverse complement strand
GAGCGGCTTCATGCGTCGTGTATCTGAGGCCGCTCCAATTGAATGGATTAAAGACATGGTTTCCGCGAACGCCGATGCCCGCCAAACGCCATTGATGACCGTCTCCGGCATCTGCAAGGCGTTCGGCCGCAACACGGTGCTGAAGAATGTCTCGTTCACGCTGAAGCCCGGCGAAGTACTGGCGCTGGTCGGCGAGAACGGCGCCGGCAAGTCGACGCTGATGAACATCATTTCCGGCAACCTGCCTTATGACAGCGGCGAGATCCGGCTGTCCGGCGAAACCTATCGCCCCGCTCGTCCGTCCGAAGCTATCCGCCGCGGCATCGCCATCGCGCATCAGGAAACGGCGATCATGCCGGATCTGACAGTGGCCGAGAATATCTACTTCCGCAGCGAGCCACGCAATGCATTCGGCTTGATCCGCCAACGGCGGATGCA
>NZ_JBFUBY010001226.1:0-438 GCF_056405515.1 Polaromonas sp. P1_G2 | reverse complement strand
CTCCGGAGCCGGTGAAGGTCAGGCAGTCGATATCTTCATGTTCGCCGAGCGCCCGGCCGACCTCGGCCCCGCCCGTGACCACCTGCAGCACGCCTGCGGGGATGCCGGCTTCGAGCGCCAGTTCCGCCATGCGCAGCACCACGAGCGACGCTTCCTCGGACGGCTTGACGATCACGGAATTGCCGGTGACCAGTGCCGGTCCCATCTTCCAGGCGCCGATCATCGCCGGCGCGTTCCACGGCAGGATCGCCGCAACGACTCCCAGCGGCGCGCGGGAAATATAGGCTGTAACGTGATCGTCGAGCGCGATCATCTCGTCATAGAGCTTGTCGGCCAGCTCGCCATACCAGCGGATCGTATCGACGGCGAAGCCGGTGTCGAGGTTATAGGCCATCATGATCGGCATGCCCATGTCGAGCGTTTCGGTCACGGCGAGCG
>NZ_JBFUBY010001225.1:0-438 GCF_056405515.1 Polaromonas sp. P1_G2 | reverse complement strand
CGAGGGGGATTTGGGGTTGGATTTGCCGCATATCAGCAGGGTATGGGGGGATAATGTTGTGCGGTGAGGGACGCGAGCCGGGGGAACTCTCACTGCCGTTTAGGCCGCTCGTAAGGCGCCGGCGCCTCCCGCTCTTCCTCCGCCATCGTCCTGATCCAGTCGCACAGCAACAGCGCGGCGGGAGGCAGGTCGCGCGTGCTGTTCCAGGTGAGATAGTACGCATCCGGCGTCGGCACGACGAGGTCGGTGAAGCGCACCAGCTCGCCCTTTTCGATCAGGGGCCGGACCATGCGGTGCCAACCGACGACCAGGCCCTGGCCGGCCATGGCGGCCTGCAGTGCGATGCTGAATTTGCCGAAGCGCCGGCCGCTGAAGGCGCGGTGTTTGACGCCGCCGCGGGACAATAGCTCGGCCCAGCCCATCCAGTCGGGCTCGACC
>NZ_JBFUBY010001224.1:0-438 GCF_056405515.1 Polaromonas sp. P1_G2 | reverse complement strand
GCCGTCGTCTCGACGCCATCCTTTTCGCCGCAGCAATCGACCCGCAGCATCGGCCTCGTGGTGTCGGACTATACGCTGCACACGCTGATCCCGCCCTTTCTTCGCAGGGTTGCCGCCCAGGCGCCCGGCATCCGCATCGATCTCAAGCCGCAGCAGAATTTCCCGCATCTCTTGCTSGAACGGGGCGAAGCCGATCTGCTGGTCGCGCCGACCGTGTTCTGTTCGACCAACCATCCGATGGAAGAACTGCTGAAAGACGAATTCTGCGCCGTGGTGGATGCAGATGGGCCGTATGCCGCGGGCGGGCTGAGCAAGGAAGATTTCATCTCTGCCGGCCATATCGTCATGCTGCCGCCGAATGGCGGAGAAAGCGTCGCGCAGAAAGCCTGCCGGGAAATGGGCGTCGAACTCAAGGTGGAGGTAACTACCTTCTCGTTC
>NZ_JBFUBY010001223.1:0-439 GCF_056405515.1 Polaromonas sp. P1_G2 | reverse complement strand
GGCACGGCACGATCCGCGTTCGACCCGCTTCGCCAATCTCGTCAATGCTCTTCTACGCCGCCTGTCGCGCGAGAAAACGGAAGCGCTGGAGAAAGTGCGGGCCGGGACTTCCGTCTTCCCTGCCTGGTTTCGGGAGCGGCTCGAAACCGCCTATGGAGCTGACACAGCCGCCGCAATCGCTGCATCCTTCCTGGAACTCGCGCCACTCGACCTCACCATCAAGCAGAACCCTGAACATTGGGCAAACACGCTAGGCGGTACGCTGCTGCCGACCGGTTCGGTGCGGCTCGACAGTTTCGAAGGCGCGGTGACCGATCTTCCCGGTTTTACCGAGGGCGCCTGGTGGGTGCAGGATGCGGCCGCAGCCATCCCTGCCCGGCTGATGGGCGACATTGCCGGCAAGCGCGTCGCTGATCTCTGCGCCGCCCCGGGCGGCAAG
>NZ_JBFUBY010001222.1:0-439 GCF_056405515.1 Polaromonas sp. P1_G2 | reverse complement strand
CCGCATCATAGACGATGTCGGCGCCTTGGCCGCGGGTGAGATCCATCACGGCGTCGCTGAAGTTCGTGTGGCTGTAATTGATGACATGATGGGCGCCGAGCGACCGCACCAGCCGCGCCTTGTCCTCGCTTGACGTGGTGGCGATGACGGTGGCGCCGAGATGCCGGGCCCATTGGACCAGCAATTGCCCGACGCCACCGGCCGCAGCGTGGATGAGGACGGTCATGCCCGGCTCGACCCGGCCGATCTCCTGCAACAGAAAACTGGCAGTAATTCCCTTCAACAAGCCTGCGGCTGCGGTCTCGTCGGAGATGTCGTTCGAGAGCCGGATCAGCAGATCGGCATTGATATTGCGCCGCTCGCTATAGGCGCCGACCGGCGGGCAGGCATAAGCGATCCTGTCGCCGACATCGAGATCGGCAACGTCGTGGCCGACCGC
>NZ_JBFUBY010001221.1:0-439 GCF_056405515.1 Polaromonas sp. P1_G2 | reverse complement strand
CCTTCAATAAAAAAGCCCGGCCAATGACCGAGCTTTTCCACAGAATTGTTTCACGTGAATCAGGCAGCGCCGTTGATCCAGGCGTTGAGCGCGGTCTTCGGCGCAGCGCCGACCTTGATGTCGGCGACCTGACCGTTCTTAAAGATCGCGAGCGTCGGGATGGAGCGCACACCGAACTGGGCAGCGAGCTCCGGATTGTCGTCGATATTGAGCTTGGCGATCTTCACCTTGCCGTTCATCTCATTGGCGATCTCTTCCAGAGCCGGAGCAATCATCTTACAGGGGCCGCACCATTCCGCCCAGAAATCAACGACCACGGGTTCGGCCGAATTGAGGACTTCTGTCTGGAAATTGTTGGTGTCGACTTTCACGGTTGCCATGATGCTCTCCTTCTATGCGGGCACCGCCCGCCTCTAACTTGCAACAATATGTGTGTATG
>NZ_JBFUBY010001220.1:0-439 GCF_056405515.1 Polaromonas sp. P1_G2 | reverse complement strand
GTCACCAACTGCCCGCCGAAGCCGACAACATGATAGTTGAAGGTCGGATAGCCGCCGAGTGAGGTCACGACCGGCATGCCCGGCTCGATGATCAGCCGGACGATTTCGCCGAGGATGCCGTCAATGCCGGCGCCGACATTGATCTGCTCGCGCGAAACACCGTGATGACGGGCGATCGCCTCTCGCAGCTCGAAATTCTCGGGATCGGTATATTTCCACGTCTCCTCGACCGCTGCGATCATCGCCGCCTTGACCGTAGGCGAAGGACCGAAGCCGCTTTCATTGGCGCCGATGCGCGCCTTGACCTTGAGATGGCGATTGCGTTCGATCGCCTCCGGCCCAACGAACGGCACGGTCGTCGGCAGGTCGCGGGCAATGGCGGTAAAGCGTGGAAATGCTGGCATGAGGGTCCCCCGATTCACAGGGGCGACCATAAGAT
>NZ_JBFUBY010001219.1:0-439 GCF_056405515.1 Polaromonas sp. P1_G2 | reverse complement strand
GGTGCGCAGTTCCGGCGCGCCTTCAAAAATCACTTTGATCGGGCTTTTCTGGAAAAGCTGCGAAACCTCGACCTCATAGCCGTAGAATTCGAATTCGGCCTCGGTCAGACCGGTGCGCCAGAGCAGGCGCGCGCCACGCCATTGAGGATGGTTGGTCTGGAAATGAAACGAGACGCGCACAACGGGTACGCCGGCTGCCACCAGCCGCTCGCTCATTTCGACCAGGATGTTGTCGACGAACCGCTGATTGCGCGTCTCGTTGACCAGCCAGTCGAGGATTTTCCGTCGCCGCGCCGGCCAGACGCCGTCTTCGATATCGCGTTCGGTTTCGGAAGCTTGTGCCGTCATCGCCATACACTACCCCTCAATCAGTCCGATGAGTCACCGACGGGTGATCACGCCATGGGCCGATCAACTTTCCACATGGACAACACATAGG
>NZ_JBFUBY010001218.1:0-439 GCF_056405515.1 Polaromonas sp. P1_G2 | reverse complement strand
GTCGAGTTTCACCGGCTTCAGCTCCGTATTCGCCGCCTTCTCGAAACCCAGCGCGTCCGGTCCGTGCGGCAGCATCATATTGTGCAGGCTCATGCCGCCGGGAACGAAGCCTTCTTCCTTGGCGTCGTAGCGGCCGTGGATGAGGCCCATGAACTCGCTCATGATGTTGCGATGATACCAGGGCGGCCTGAACGTGTGTTCGGCCACCAGCCAACGCGGCGGGAAGATGACGAAATCGACATTGGCGGTGCCAGCTTCGCCGCTCGGCGCGGTCAGCACGGTGAAGATCGACGGATCGGGGTGATCGAAGAGGATGGCGCCGACGGGCGAAAAGGTGCGCAGGTCATATTTGAACGGCGTGTAATTGCCGTGCCAAGCGACGACATCGAGCGGCGAATGGCCGATCTCGGTCAGGTAGAACCGGCCGCACCATTTCACA
>NZ_JBFUBY010001217.1:0-439 GCF_056405515.1 Polaromonas sp. P1_G2 | reverse complement strand
CTTCACCACCGAAGCCGCCTTTTGCAGGAAGCCATCCGGCAGGTCGGGAAAACCCTCATTGGCGAAGAACGGATCGATGATCAGGGCGGAAAAGCCGAAGGGCGATGCTTCCAGCGAGTCGATCGCCTGTTCGACCGCCGCCGCCCAGGCGTTGGCGAAGGCCTCGCCGCCCTCTCCTCCCAGTGGCCGATAGCCATCCGGCGCCGGCACATGCCGCACATGGCCGCCATAGCCGCCAACCGGCGGCATGCGGGTCGAGAGCTGCGACACGGCGGTGGTGTTGCCGTGATAGGTATGATCGGTGGCGATCACGCCGGTCTTGCCGGTGACCGCCTGCGCCATGCGCAGCGCGATATCATTGGCCTCGCTGCCGGTGCAGGTGAGGATGGCAGTG
The DNA here is from genome assembly GCF_056405515.1 of Polaromonas sp. P1_G2. Taxonomy (NCBI): domain Bacteria; kingdom Pseudomonadati; phylum Pseudomonadota; class Betaproteobacteria; order Burkholderiales; family Comamonadaceae; genus Polaromonas; species Polaromonas sp. P1_G2. The sequence continues at coordinate 45 of NZ_JBFUBY010001217.1, read as the reverse complement.
TCGAGGCTGCCGTCGAATGTCGCAGTCAGCCGCTCGACATAATCG
>NZ_JBFUBY010001216.1:0-439 GCF_056405515.1 Polaromonas sp. P1_G2 | reverse complement strand
CTCCTGAAACGATCCGGATGCTTGAGTGCAATCGTCATCGCACCATGACCACCCATGGAATGGCCGAAAATGCCCTGGCGGCCCATGTCGGCGTTGAAGTTCTCGCCGATCAGCTTCGGCAGTTCCTCGCTGACATAGCTGTACATCCGGTAATTCTCGGACCAGGGCGCCTGCGTGGCATCGAGATAGAAGCCCGCACCCTTGCCCATCTGCCAGTTGCCGGCCTCGTCGGGGATATTGTCACCGCGCGGCGACGTATCCGGGCAGATGACGATGAGCCCGAGCTCAGCCGCAAGCCGCCGGTATTCACCCTTTTCCATGACATTGGCATGGGTGCAGGTGAGACCCGACAAATACCAAAGTACGGGCAGATAACCGTCTTTCGCCCTTGGCGGCGCGAAGACCGCAAAGGTCATGTCGCAGCGGCAGGCCTCCGAGG
>NZ_JBFUBY010001215.1:0-439 GCF_056405515.1 Polaromonas sp. P1_G2 | reverse complement strand
AGTCAGGCCTACTGGTACATGAGCGGACACTTCCCATGTGGCTGGCGCGGTACCTTTCCCAAAGGTGGAAACCTTATAGTCTACTGAGCAGACGTAATGCGGTGGCTTTAGCAGTCTTCGACAACCCACCATTCTAAAACGCCTTACCCAACTCCATACGCATCGAGGCGCTTTCGCGGGCAGGCCTGCGGCATTTTTGCAGTGCAATACTTCTTTACATTCGCGCAATGACCGCGAAACAAGCAGATGCTATTGATCAAGCATGTCCTCGCATAGCCTCCGCTGGCCCGCCGAATGAAAAGATTTTTCAAATATCTGGTCCTCCTTCTCATCGTGTTGGCTCTCGGAGGAGGCGGATTTCTGTGGTACCGCCACCGCCATGCCGCCGATCCGCTTGCGGGCGTGATCACCGCCGAGGCCGAGCGCGGCGATATCGAAC
>NZ_JBFUBY010001214.1:0-439 GCF_056405515.1 Polaromonas sp. P1_G2 | reverse complement strand
ACGTCATCACCGGCACCGCCATACAGGGTATCGTGCCCACCGCCGCCGTAAAGGGTGTCATCGCCCTCCTCGCCATCGAGGTAGTCGTTGCCGTGAAACTGGCCGTACAACGCGGAGATATCGTCATCACCCAGCAGCAAGTCTTTGCCGGCACCGCCGTACAGGATGTCATCCTGCCCGCCACCGACCAACTGGTCATCGCCCTCGCCGCCATCCAGGTAGTCCTTGCCATGGAACTCACCGTACAGTAACGAGGCCTCGTCGTCTCCGCGCAGTATGTCGTCGCCGGTSCCGCCATACAGGATGTCGTCCTTCCCACCACCCACCAGCTGATCGTTGCCCTCCTCACCATCAAGCTCGTCATTGCCGTGGAACTCGCCCGCGAGGTCGCTTTGCGCGTCATCACCAACCGAGGTCGCTTTGCGCGTCATCACCAACC
>NZ_JBFUBY010001213.1:0-439 GCF_056405515.1 Polaromonas sp. P1_G2 | reverse complement strand
GTGGGAATTGATGCATCTAAATGATGCTCCCAGTGATACCCGACCGAGAATTGCACCGCAGGCATGCCGTTCCAGCGATATTCGCTCTCGGGTGCCTTACGTCCGTCATCCCATGTATTCCGTCGCCCAAGCTCATAGAGATACCCTCGGTCCGTTCTGCTCTCGGGTAACCACTCGTGGAAATCGCATGTCGATGCCTTGGTGTGTTCTGCGAATTCCCTCTCTCTACCCGCTGGGACCCCCACTAACATCAGAAAGTGAAACTCGTCCTGGCGCGTGTTATGTGACGCAACCGAACGTTCCTTTTGCCACTCAATGCTCGCTGACGAATATCTGTAAAGACTCAGCCACCGTTCGGTGCAATTTTCGAACATCGCTTCGGCGAGACGTCGTTCGGCCACTCTGTCGTCAAACGCCCATTTAGCCTGCTGGTCCGGGT
>NZ_JBFUBY010001212.1:0-440 GCF_056405515.1 Polaromonas sp. P1_G2 | reverse complement strand
GAGGAAATCCGTGGCCAATCATATGTTCGACCGAATCCGCGCCGCCATCCCGTCGCTGGAAAAACCCTTCGCCTTCGTCGGCGACGAGCAGATCCTCTATCGCGACCTCTTGGAGCAATCGGCCGCTTTCGCCGGGGCGCTGAAAGCGCTCGGCGTCGCGCCGGGCGACCGGATCGCRGTGCAGGTGGAAAAGACGCCGGAGGTCATCGCGCTCTACCTCGCCTGCCTGCGCAGCGGTGCCGTACTCTTGCCGCTCAACACTGCTTATACGCTCTCGGAACTGAGCTATTTCTGCGGCGATGCGGAACCTCGCCTGTTCGTCTGCGCCCCAGGCCGGGAAGAAGAAATCCGCGGCATCGCCGCCGGCGCGAAAGTCGAAACACTCGGAGCCGACGGTGGCTCGCTCATCGACCTCGCACAAACTGCGCCACGCACAGACG
>NZ_JBFUBY010001211.1:0-440 GCF_056405515.1 Polaromonas sp. P1_G2 | reverse complement strand
TAACTAGCGTATCGCTGGCGTGAACCAGGCATATTCAACCTGACTGTTGGGAGGCAGCGGTGGAACTACTCAGCAGCACCAATCTTGTCCCGCAACAATGGCTGCCGGTCTCCTACGAGCAATGGTCGGATGATCTGCATTCGATCTGCGGTCGCTTCAACCCACGGCTCATGGAACGCGGCAGGCCGGTCCGCGGTGCGGCGCGCGGCATCGATGTCTGCGGCATGCAGTTCGCCCATGTTTCCAATGATCTCGACCTCGTCCACCGCAATTGGGACGATATAAGGCGCGACACCGCCGAACACCTCTTCCTTATCGTCCAGCTTCAGGGTTCTTGTGGCGTTGACCATCTCGGCCAGCAGACCATGCTGGATGTCGGCGATTGCATATTGGTGGATTCGACCAGGCCGACCACATTTCATTTCGGCGGTCATTTTTCC
>NZ_JBFUBY010001210.1:0-440 GCF_056405515.1 Polaromonas sp. P1_G2 | reverse complement strand
GTGCGGGTGGAGGTGCAGCGCGTCTTCCCGCTCGCCGAGGCTGCTAGAGCGCAGCGCACGCTGGAGGAAGAGCACAATCGCGGCAAGATCGTGCTGAGGGTCGTCAGTTGAAATGTGGACTGAAGCTCGGAGGGGGCGCTCTGCTTCAATGATATTTTTCAAGGACGATCACACGCTCGGTATCACGCCCTTTCCATTCTGACGCGGCATAGAAAAAACCGCCTGGATAGTCTTCCAGATACGGTTTCGCGGATACATGAAGATTTTGACGTACCGAATCCCAGAATTCAAAACGTCGCTTTGATGGTATCCAGCGGAGGGGATCGCCCGTGTTTACCTCAACGAACCTGACGGGCCTTATCTGAAGTACGCTTAATATGTCGGTTTCCGTGTCTAAATATCGAACGAACTCGCCGAACTCTCCATCGTCATCCCAGAGT
>NZ_JBFUBY010001209.1:0-441 GCF_056405515.1 Polaromonas sp. P1_G2 | reverse complement strand
GGTTCAAGCTTACCCTGGCATAGAACGGTCCCCTAATGTGGCCAGTAGTTCAGTACGCCATTGCGCTGGGACCTGAACGACATGCGTCCATTTCCATCATCAGACCATTCACCCTTTATGCCATGCGAGGCTATCAACTCTTTCAAAGCCTCGGGCCCATTGTGGAATTCAGTAGCCATTGTATCTCCCATCTAACATTCAACAGCGACATAAGCGAACACCCAAGAACATCACATCCAGAAGTATTGTCCTCAAACCGTATTTACTGAGTCATTCTCAAGATCATCGAGCCCCAGCAGTTTGATTTCATCATAGTGATAATGACGAACCGACGGGTCGCGCGCGAGATATCTCTTTTCTGCGTCAAGGTAGGCATCAGGATTGTTGTTCTCGGTAAGAACGAACTTCTTGAGTTTCAGAGGTCTGCTATCGCCCGTATAT
>NZ_JBFUBY010001208.1:0-441 GCF_056405515.1 Polaromonas sp. P1_G2 | reverse complement strand
GGTGAAGGAGGCGAACCGGCGGAAGAAGGCGCGGCCCTTATCATTCAATGACGAACGGGTGCTGTAGCCCCAGTCCTTGAGCCGGTATTCCAAGGCCTGCCGATAATTCAGGAACTTGATCTCTTTACCGCAATCGTCCTGATCGCAGGTCAGATAGCTTGGATTCTGCCTGCTCTTGTCGATCTTCTCGAATGGCACATCTGCGACCGCGCTCTGGTAAATGCCGAGTGTCGCTGCCGTTCCGAGAGGGCCGGCACACATGCCGGGTCCGGGATCGGCGTTACATGCGGCCAGTTCGCGGCCCAGTTCCACCAACAAATAGGGCTGGTATTGCGACTCGCCCGTAACGGTGACGGTGCCTGTCTCCCTGACCTTGTCGATCTCGCGGGTGGCGCGCGATCCGGCATGGTCGTCGAAGGCATAGGAAAAGCGCTGGTCGAC
>NZ_JBFUBY010001207.1:0-441 GCF_056405515.1 Polaromonas sp. P1_G2 | reverse complement strand
GTGTATTGGGTTTGAAGGCCTCGTTCACTGATGTCTCCCTAGGCCGCCTGCATTGCCTGGCGCACGGCGGCGAAAAATGCGTCGATCATGTTCAAATCCTTGACGCCCGGGCTCGACTCCAGGCCGGAGGAGGCGTCGATGCCCCGCGGGCGGGCGATGCGCAGTGCTTCGCCGATATTGTCCTTGTTGAGCCCGCCGGACAAAAAATAGTCGATGGACGGGTCGAGGCCGACCAACAGGTTCCAGTCGAAGGACACGCCATTGCCACCTGGAAGTTCTGAATTCTTCGGCGGTTTGGCATCGAACAGGAACCGATTGGCAATCCCGTCATAGGGCTCGATCTTCCGGAGATCGTCGGCAGTCTGGATCGACAGTGCCTTGATCACCGGCAGGCCGGTCACGGCCTTGAGGTTGAGAATGCGCTCGGGCGTTTCCCTGCCG
>NZ_JBFUBY010001206.1:0-441 GCF_056405515.1 Polaromonas sp. P1_G2 | reverse complement strand
CACCAGCTTTGCAGTCCACGCGGTTGCTGGACCAGGTGCGTGTCTGCTTTGCAGTGAGGCAGTCGTCAGTCTGCTTTTGGCCGAAAACAGTCATCTTACTGATAACCGCTTTGGGCCCATAGCAGAGATCAACAAGCAGCGTGAGCGAACTTCCAGCCGGCTGGGTGATGCCGACCGGCTGGACGGCGCGTTCAGCGCCGGTGATGGGGGAGCCGGCGTTTTAAATGGCATCACCGGATATAAGCCGCCAATTCCTCGGGGCTTCCTTCGGGAAAGGCCTCCTTGAGAAAGTTCAGGAAGGCGGAAACCCGGCCGCTCAGCAGGCGGCGGGATGGGTAGAGCGCCCATAGCGCCACCTCGGGCCCGGTGACGTCGCCCCATTGCACCAGCGTTCCGGCGGCCAGGTCGGGGATGACCAGCGACAAGGGGAGGCGCGCCGCA
>NZ_JBFUBY010001205.1:0-441 GCF_056405515.1 Polaromonas sp. P1_G2 | reverse complement strand
GACCTGATCCGCGTCGTCGAGGGCCTGATGCGCCGCCCGGGCCGCTTCGATGCGATCATCGTCGAGACGACGGGCCTTGCCGATCCGGTGCCGGTCGCCCAGACCTTCTTCATGGATGACGATGTGCGCGCCAAGACCCAGCTCGACGCCGTCGTGGCGCTGGTCGATGCCAAGCACCTGCCGCTGCGCCTCAAGGATTCGCGCGAGGCCGAGGACCAGCTTGCCTTCGCCGATGTCGTGCTGCTCAACAAGACCGACCTCGTCACACCGGAAGAGGTCAAGCGCATCGAGGACATCGTGCGCGTGATCAACCCGTCGGCGCGCATCTATCACACTGAGCGTTCCAACGTTGACCTCGGCAAGATCCTCGATGTCGGCGCCTTCGACCTCGATCGGGCGCTGGAAAACGACCCGCAATTCCTCGAACATGGCCATGAGGAT
>NZ_JBFUBY010001204.1:0-441 GCF_056405515.1 Polaromonas sp. P1_G2 | reverse complement strand
GCTTTCAATCGCTTGGCCCATCTGGTAGCAAACGGATATTGCACTCAGATGGGCTTGCCGCGTGTCACCGGAACCAATGCCGAGACAACATCTTGCGAACGACCAGCCGCGATCGGCTTTTTCCTTACGCCTCGCCGCAGGAATAATGCTGCCGCGCTGGTTTGCGGCTTGTGTGTTTGCTGCATTCGCGGTCTATGCCGTGAATTTGAGCGTGCAAGACGAACGGCACGGGGTGATGCTCGCGGTCGCAGCAGCCTTCGACTTTGGAACGACAGTGCCTCCGGCGGTATTGAAAACGCAGGCGGACTCTATCCTCGCCGAATCGTGCGACGTGGATTGCCGAGGGGACATCCTGCGGCCGGCGCTGACGATCCTGCTGCACCGGCTTGATAGTTTTAATATCGTTCGCGACTATGACGAATGGGCCAACGTCCATATGGC
>NZ_JBFUBY010001203.1:0-442 GCF_056405515.1 Polaromonas sp. P1_G2 | reverse complement strand
ATTACACTCTGTCCTCAGTGCATTCGTTTGCCGGCGCGGACGCCGTCAGATCACGTAATCGATCGTCGGCCCCTCGGCGCGGATGCGTTCGCGCAACCGAAGCGGCCGGATGAAGCCATTGTTCACCTCGACGTCGATCAGATTGACGTCGAGCACGACATTGTCGGCGAAAGCTTTCTTGCCGATTGCCTCAAGCCGCTCCACATCCTCCTTGGTATGGGCGATCTGGGCACGGGCTATGCTTTCGTTCCATCGACCGTCGACATCGTACCAGACGGCAATGCCATCCGTCAGCCGGTTGGCGGTCAAAATCTGCAGGGCCATATCAAACTCCGGAAGTCTCGGCGGGCACGGATTGCCTTGAAAGCAAAGGCTCCGAATTGTCAAGGTTGGCGCCCGCCACGGCATCACCAATAATCACCATGACCGGCCCGGTCAGATC
>NZ_JBFUBY010001202.1:0-442 GCF_056405515.1 Polaromonas sp. P1_G2 | reverse complement strand
GTTGGAGCCGAGATTGGTGGCGATGGTGGCGTTGATGTCGGCGAAGGAGACGCCGAAGGTGTTGGCTTTTTCGCGGTCGATGATCAGGTCGACCTGGGCTACATCGGGCATGCCCTCTTCGCGCAGGCTGGCGAGGACGGGGCTTGTCTGGGCGAGGCCCAATAGCCGGTCTCGCGCTGCGGCAAGCGCCTCGTGGCCGAGACCGTTGCGGTCCTGCAGGCGGAAGGCGAAGCCGTTGGTCGTGCCGAGGCCCTGGATCGAGGGCGGTGACAGCGCGAAGCTGATTGCATCCTTGAGGCCGAACAACATCATGTTGGCGCGGCCGGCGATCGCGGCAGCGGAGTTGTTCGGATCACGCTCGGACCAGTCCTTGAGCGTGATGAAGGCTAGGCCGGCATTCTGACCGATGCCGAAGAAGCTGAAGCCCTGCACGGCAACGATG
>NZ_JBFUBY010001201.1:0-442 GCF_056405515.1 Polaromonas sp. P1_G2 | reverse complement strand
GGCAGCAGGAGTTCCAGGCCTGGCGCACAGCTTCAAAGGGCAATACGGTCGGCGACTATCAGGCCTATCTGAAGATCTACCCGACCGGCAAGTTCGCCAGCGTCGCCAAGACCCGCATCGACGAGCTCAACGGCACCAAAACCGCCAACACGACCAAGGTTGTCGAGAAGACGACCCAGACGGCCGATGCGACCACGACGGTGACGCGCTCGGCAGACACGGCTGCGACCGAGAGCGAAGCCGACAAGCAAAAAGACCTGGCGATGTGGAAACAGGTCTCCAAGACCGGCACGCAGGCCGATTACGAAAAATATCTGAAGGCTTTCCCGAAAGGCAAGTTCGCCAAGGTGGCGAAGAGCCGCCTCGATGCGCTGGTCGCTGCCGCCAAAACGCCCACTGAGACCAAGACGCCCGCCGAGACCAAGGTCGTCGTCGCCAAGAC
>NZ_JBFUBY010001200.1:0-442 GCF_056405515.1 Polaromonas sp. P1_G2 | reverse complement strand
CGGCATCAGCGCGGCGCGAAACAGATTCATGCCGGAATTGGAGCCCCAATCGTTGATCGCCGCGACCTTGCCGCGCAGGTCCTCAAGGCCTTGCGCCTTGCTCGCCTCCGGCACGATAACAAAACTGACCCGCTCAGTCCCCTCGCCGCCGGCAAAGTCATAGGCCGGCGTCGCCACCAGCCTGACCTTGCCCTTGAGATAGGAGACGTAAGGATAGCCGCAGGTCTGCGCCAGCACGACATCCGGCTTGAGCCAGACATCGTCGTGCTCGGTTTCGAAGTCGAGCGCCTCCGGCGCCTCGAATCCTGCGGCGCGCAGACGGTCGCGGATACCTTGCCAAAGCCGAATATTGGCCGCCCGGACGGGCGGCAAAGAATCGTACATGGCAAGGCTGGCGCGGGCCATCGGCACTCCCCTAAAGGATTGAGGCTATTCGTTGATC
>NZ_JBFUBY010001199.1:0-442 GCF_056405515.1 Polaromonas sp. P1_G2 | reverse complement strand
TGTATACCGGCTATGACTATTTTCGTGCCGGGCTCAAGCATATTGYGGACGAAGACGAATGAAGGTCGACCTGGTTTATTTCGCCTGGGTGCGCGAGCGGATCGGCAAGTCCGGCGAGACGATCGAACTGCCGCCAAGCGTGCAGACCGTGGGTGATTTGCTCACCCATCTCAAAACGCTCGGCGAAGAATATCAACTGGCGCTGGAACATGACAGGGTGATCCGCGTCGCAATCGACCAGGAACATGCCGAACAGGATGAACGGATTGCCGGGGCGCGCGAAATCGGCATCTTCCCGCCGATGACGGGCGGCTGAGATGTCTAGCCTCGAACCGCATGTCCGGGTGCAGGCGGAGGATTTCGACATCGCCGCCGAGACCGCGCGGATCACGGACGGGCGGCGCGATGTCGGCGCAGTCGTAACCTTCACCGGCCTCTGCCG
>NZ_JBFUBY010001198.1:0-443 GCF_056405515.1 Polaromonas sp. P1_G2 | reverse complement strand
ACAATCACCATTGGAGATAAACATGAAGTCAATCCTTCGCGCCACGATGATCGGCGCCATTGCCATCCTCCTGCCGGCCACAGCCTTTGCCAAGGTGCCCTGCGAGGAAACGTTGAAAGACGTCCGCGCGGCGCGCGCCAGTGCCAAGCTCAGCGACGCCGATGCGGCCAAGGTCGACGACCTGATCAACAGGGGCATCGATCGCTGCAATGCCGATGACGACAACCGCGCCAATGGCTTCTTCAAGGATGCCATGACCGCAATGGGCAAATAGAATCCGGAGCACACGACATGTCGCAACAACATTACTCAGTGGGCGAGCAGCTCAACCGCGTACCACGCGTTACCTGGGACTTCTGGCTGATCAAGCTGATGGCGGTCACCATGGGCGAAACCGCGGCGGACTATCTCGCAGTCAACATGGGCCTCGGTCTTTCCACCAC
>NZ_JBFUBY010001197.1:0-443 GCF_056405515.1 Polaromonas sp. P1_G2 | reverse complement strand
CATATGGCTGGGGCAGCGTCCAGAAAGTTGAAAAGTATTTTCAATGATTTAGGAGAAAAAGATGGCAATCGGTACGATCGTTCTCGTTCATGGTGCATTTGCTGACGGATCTTGCTGGACGAAGGTAATTTCCCTTCTGACCGCGAAAGGTCTGAGAGCTGTTGCCGTTCAAAACCCGCTCAGTTCGCTCGGCGACGATGTCAAAGCAGCGCACCGCGTCATCGAAATGCAGGACGGCCCGGTCCTTCTCGTGGGGCATTCGTGGGGCGGTGCCGTCATCACGGAAGCGGGCAACCACGACCGGGTGAAGGGTCTCGTTTATGTCGCGGCGGGCGCTCCGGACACAGATCAGTCTTTCAGTGATTGGTGGAAGAATTATGCGCCGGTGGCCGGCGAGGCGATAGCTCCCTACGGCGACGGCTATGTTGCGTTGACGGCAGAGG
>NZ_JBFUBY010001196.1:0-443 GCF_056405515.1 Polaromonas sp. P1_G2 | reverse complement strand
GTGGACGATCGCATCTGCGCCGGTGGCCAGCAGATCGTCGACACCGCCATAGCCCCAGGATACGCCGATCGCCCGTGCGCCGGCCGCCTTTGCCATCATCATATCGTAAACCGCATCGCCGATGACAACCGTATCAGCCGGATCGATGCCGGTTTCGCGGCAGCATTCGAGCACCATGGCCGGATGGGGTTTGGAGGGGCAATCGTCGGCGGTACGGCTGACGAAGAAATATTTTTGGAAACCGTGGGTCTCGACGATCAGGTCGAGGCCGCGGCGTGACTTGCCGGTGACGGCGCCCAGCAACAGTTCCTCGCGGGTGACAAGCGTGGCCATCACATCGGCGATACCGTCGAACAGCGGCTCCTCGAAACCGGGTTCGGCGCGTACGGTGCCGAAGATCGACTTATAGTGGGCGGTTATGCCCGCGACGCGCTGATCGACAT
>NZ_JBFUBY010001195.1:0-444 GCF_056405515.1 Polaromonas sp. P1_G2 | reverse complement strand
GGTCTGCGAGGAGAATGGCGTCGATCGCAGCGATATCCTCGACATGGTCTTCGTCGCCAACCCGATCATGCACCATCTCTTTCTCGGCATCGACCCGACCGAGCTCGGCCAGGCGCCGTTTGCACTCCCCGTCTCCGGCGCGCTGCAATATTGGGCGCATGAGATCGACATCAAGGTCAATCACGGCGCCCGCGTCTATATGCTGCCCTGCATCGCCGGCCATGTCGGCGCCGACGCCGCAGGTGCGACGCTGTCGGAAGGCCCCTATCGCCAGGACAAGATGATGCTGCTCGTCGATGTCGGCACAAATGCCGAAATCGTGCTGGGCAACAAGAACCGCGTCGTCGCCGCCTCCTCGCCCACTGGCCCCGCCTTCGAAGGCGCCGAAATCTCCTCCGGCCAGCGCGCCGCGCCGGGCGCCATCGAACGCGTCCGTATCGATCC
>NZ_JBFUBY010001194.1:0-444 GCF_056405515.1 Polaromonas sp. P1_G2 | reverse complement strand
GCCAAACCCCGTCGAGGCAACGACGATTGATGCCATTACTGCACTAAGGCGCAAAAAGGGAAACATCGATCTGCTCTCTGAGAATTTGGCCAGCGGGGCGGCGCTGGCTTGTCCGTGAGCGAAGGTCTAAAGTTCGTTTGTTTCACTTGAATGTCGCTGTTACAAAGTCGTACTTTTCGACTGAAACATTGAAACGATTGGTACAGGTTTTGCCGTTTTGTTACCGTACGACGCCAGGATTGGCGCGTTGAGTATATCAATCAATTAAAAATGTTAAATATCCAACAAATTGAGCGACTTTGGTTGCTGGCTTCCGGCTCCTTCTCCTGGAGGTCGAATGGCTTCGCTGTTCTCTTCGGAAAGGCGAACTTGGGGTATGCTATTCAAATGACTTCGATTTTTTGGCTTGGCGGCAGCCGCATCATGCCGCTGCCGGCAATCCGG
>NZ_JBFUBY010001193.1:0-444 GCF_056405515.1 Polaromonas sp. P1_G2 | reverse complement strand
GACGGAAAGCGCGGAAGTCATGTTCGGCGCCCGGCCGGCCGACCAGGGCACGATCGAGATCGACGGCAAGCAGGAGCGGATCGGTTCGCCGGAAGCCGCGATCGCGCATGGCTTCGGCTTTTGCCCCGAAGACCGCAAGACCGACGGCATCATTGGCGATCTTTCGGTTCGTGAAAATATCATTTTGGCGCTGCAGGCACGCCGTGGCTGGGCGAGGCCCTTGCCTCGCTCCGAACAGAATGCGCTTGCCGACCGCTACATCAAGGCTCTGGATATCCGCACAGATGGCCGTGAAAAGCCGATCAAGCTGCTTTCCGGCGGCAACCAGCAGAAGGCGATCCTGGCCCGCTGGCTCGCCACCGATCCGCGCCTGCTGATCCTCGACGAGCCGACCCGCGGCATCGATGTCGGCGCGCATGCGGAGATCATCAAACTCATCCGCGA
>NZ_JBFUBY010001192.1:0-444 GCF_056405515.1 Polaromonas sp. P1_G2 | reverse complement strand
GCCGAGCGATGAGCGGCCGCATGCCGATCTTGACAACATGCCCGTCTACCTGACCGGCTCGGACGACGATCCATGGGTTCCGGTAACCGCCTTCGCCGCGGCATCGGAGGCGCTCGGCAAGGCGCGGGCCAAACTGCGTTGCGAACTGTTTCCCGGCCGGGCGCACCAGGTATCCGACATGGAGGCGGCGGCCGTCGGCGCCATGCTGTCGGATCTCGCCAAAGGCCAGACGCCATTCCAGAGGCTTGCAGCATGATTGAGATGTGACCCAACGCACATAAATCACAAAGGGAGGAACATATGATCACGCGCAGAACATTGATGCAGGCCACGGCCGCGACCGGCCTTACCCTATCGTTCGGCGGGCTTGCCGCGCCGGCAATCGCCCGCAATGCCAAGATCAAGATCGGTTACGTCAGCCCGCAGACCGGCCCGCTTGCCGGC
>NZ_JBFUBY010001191.1:0-444 GCF_056405515.1 Polaromonas sp. P1_G2 | reverse complement strand
CTGTAATATTGCCACCCCTTGAGATAGTAATCGAGCAGCACCGGCCGGTCGAGGGTATTGACCTCGACATCCCCCGCTATCGTGTCTTTGTCGAATTCGAAATGTTTGATTATGTTGGCTTCGGTCAGATAGCGCGTTTCGACCGTCAACCGCGGCCGGGCCATGTTGAGCTTCGCATCGCTGGCCAGCACGAAGCCCCATTCGCCGAATGACGGCACGTTGGTATGGTAGGGGTAGATGTTGCCGAAGCCGGCTTTCTCGACCGTCTTGGCGATGCTCCAGAAGGCCCGGGGCGCGAAAAACGGGCTCGTCGCCTGGGTGACGAACAATCCACCGGGCGACAGACGATCATGCGCCAGGTGGTAGAACTGCTCGCTATAGAGCCGCGTCAGCGCATTGTTGTTGGGATCCGGCAGGTCGGCGACGATCAGGTCGAAGCGTTCC
>NZ_JBFUBY010001190.1:0-444 GCF_056405515.1 Polaromonas sp. P1_G2 | reverse complement strand
ATCCTGCAGCGGGCTCTCCGTCGTCAGCGTGATGGCCAATGGCGCTTACTCCACGACCTTGGGCACCTGGAAGAAATTCTTGTCGGTGACCGGCGCGTTGGCGACGATACGATCGGCGATGTCGCCGTCGGTGACGGCGTCCGCACGCTTCTTCATCGCCATCGGCGTCACAGACGTCATCGGCTCGACGYCATCGACATCGACCTCGGAAAGCTGCTCGACGAAACCGAGGATACCGTTGAGCTCGCCCATCATCTTCTGGGCTTCCTCTTCGGTCAAAGCCAAGCGGGCCAGCTTCGCCACCCGCTTCACGGTCGTCACATCAACCGACATGTCCCACTCCAGTAACATTCGTCCCCGCACGCTATAAAGGCGCACGGGGATGGGTGCAACGGGTTTTTGGGCGTTCGGTCGCCGTAGCGTCAGACAGTCACGGTATCGCCG
>NZ_JBFUBY010001189.1:0-444 GCF_056405515.1 Polaromonas sp. P1_G2 | reverse complement strand
GATGGATACCGCTCAGCCTAGCGCTCCGTTTCCACCAGTTTGGCAGGACGCCTATAGCCAGAAACCTGTTTTCATATTTGCAGCGCCGGCTGCGGGCGATGGGGCCAGTCGCTTCCCTGAACATCAAGGCGTTTGACGGCATCGAAAGTGCCGCCATGACCTATGATGACCAGCCGATCGTCGATCATTTCCGGCGAATCGATGAAGAGAGAGTCATGGGAGCCATGACGATGAGGGGCGACGAGCGAATCTACTTCTTCGAACTCGAACGTGTCATTGAGGCTTGAAAGCGACCGGATGACAATTATCTGTCGCTCATAACCCGTTTTGATGATTGCGTGGCGAGCAGTTTGTTCTGTCGCGCGATCTTCCGGGTCTGGCAGGGCGCTCCCCGAGAAGGGTTGAGCGCCCTGTCCGCTTTTGCGCTTGGATCTGCATTGTCAC
>NZ_JBFUBY010001188.1:0-444 GCF_056405515.1 Polaromonas sp. P1_G2 | reverse complement strand
CCTGCCGGACGAGCGGTTGATCGGGCTCGGCTATGCGCTGCCTTATCTGGAGCGGTTCCGGGAAGGGGCAGAGCGCACGTTTGCCTTCATGCCGGCCGGGCAGGGGGCAGTCAACTGGCCGGCCGGGGCGCTGTCCTCCACCGCGCTGGTGTTCGACGAGGATCTTCCTTTGCCGGATTCCTCTATCGACCGCATCCTCCTGGTGCATTCGCTGGAATTCGCCGAGAATCCCCGCGAAATGCTGAAAGAGATCTATCGTGTGCTGGCGCCGGGCGGGCGGCTGGTGATCGTGGTGCCGAACCGGCGCGGTGTCTGGGCGCGGCTCGAGCATACGCCCTTCGGCGCCGGCCGGCCCTATTCGCGGGGGCAATTGACCTCGCTGTTGCGGGAGACCAATTTCACACCGGGGGCCTTTGCCGGCGCCCTGTTCTATCCGCCCTACCG
>NZ_JBFUBY010001187.1:0-444 GCF_056405515.1 Polaromonas sp. P1_G2 | reverse complement strand
GTCGGAACTGTTCTCCGGCCGCGCCGTGCGGCCCGTGGAATATGATGAGGATGAGGACGATGATCAGGCTGAGACTGTCGAGGCACCCGCCGTCGTTCACCAGCCGGTGATCACGACGAAATCAACGGCTGCAGCTGCTATGAAGCCGAAAGCGGCAGTCGCTCGCGACCATGCCGCCCAGCCGGGTGACGCTGCTGCGGTGAGCCTGCTGTCCATGAACGATGGTGAAACCGATCGCATGGCTGCGGCGGCCGACCAAGATCTTGTTTATGTCGAAGCAGACGAGGAATTCTCCATCGCCTCCGTTGGCCGCCACCTGATCGACAATGGCATCAATGTGGCGATCGGCGTGTCTCTGATTGGTGACAATGGCTCCGCAGCCTCCGTCGCACTGGCGCGCATGATCGCCGGCGAGGGCGCCCGCGTGATCCTGCTGGACATGAC
>NZ_JBFUBY010001186.1:0-445 GCF_056405515.1 Polaromonas sp. P1_G2 | reverse complement strand
GGCCTGAACGCCAAGATGGACGATCTCAAGGGCAATGTCTTCAGCGACAGCGAATCCCAGGTGGCGCTGAGGGAGCTGGAGCGCGACGCTTCGTCGAAGACGGCCGTCTACGAGAGTTTTCTCGCGCGTGCACACCAGATCACCGAGCGCGAGCAGATAGACACCACCAATGTCCGGGTGATTTCGACCGCCGTGCCGCCGGCCGGCCGCTCATGGCCTCCGCGCACCAGCATCGTTGTCGGCGTTGGTTTTATCGCGGGCTTCATGCTCGGCTTGCTGTTTGCAGTCATCCGCGGCATTTTCCGTGATCTGCGCGAGCCACCGTTCCGGTCTGGCGAATTTCGCGCGTGACGGCCGAGAGCCGAAAGCGCCTCGTCTTCCACACGCCGAGCCTTAGGGGCGGCGGCGCCGAGCGCGTCTTCGTCCTCATGGCCAATGAAATGGC
>NZ_JBFUBY010001185.1:0-445 GCF_056405515.1 Polaromonas sp. P1_G2 | reverse complement strand
CCTCGATCGAGCGGCTGGCGACGGAAATCCGCCACCTGCAGCGCACCGAAGTGCTGGAGGCGGAGGAATATTTCTCGCCCGGCCAGAAGGGTTCCTCGGCGATGCCGCACAAGCGCAACCCGGTGCTGACGGAGAATCTGACAGGCCTTGCCCGCATGGTCCGCTCTTTCTCGATTCCCGCCATGGAGAATGTGGCGCTCTGGCATGAGCGCGACATCTCGCATTCCTCTGTCGAGCGGATGATCGGGCCGGATGCAACGATCACGCTTGATTTCGCTCTGGCGCGGCTGACCGGCGTGATCGACAAGCTGCTGGTCTATCCCGAGAACATGATGAAGAACCTCAACAAGTTCCGCGGACTGGTGCATTCGCAGCGCGTGCTTCTGGCGCTAACCCAGGCCGGCGTGTCGCGCGAGGATGCCTATCGGCTGGTGCAGCGCAATGC
>NZ_JBFUBY010001184.1:0-445 GCF_056405515.1 Polaromonas sp. P1_G2 | reverse complement strand
GGTCAGAGCGAGCTTCTGCGCTTGCTGATCGGCGCCGAAAAGGTGACCAGTGGAAGCATCGAGCTGAAGGGGCGTCGGCTGAAACCGGGCGATGCGGCAACGCGCTGGCACGAGGGTTTTTCCTATGTGCCGCGCGAACGGCGCCGCGAAGGGCTGTTGCCGCGCGCCTCGGTGGCCGACAATACGGTTCTGTCGCATCTCAGCGCACTCAGCCGCGCCGGCCTGTTCCGCAACCGGCGCCGCGAGCTTGCGCGGTCGCGCGAACTGGCCGAACGGGTGAAGCTGAAATCGGTCGGGCCACGCCAGCCAGTGCTGCAGCTGTCCGGCGGCAACCAGCAGAAGGTCGTCTTTGCCCGGGCGGTGCTGGGCGCCCCCTATGTGCTGCTGCTCGACGAACCGACCCGTGGCGTCGATGTCGGCGCCAAGTTCGATATTCACAGCCTGC
>NZ_JBFUBY010001183.1:0-445 GCF_056405515.1 Polaromonas sp. P1_G2 | reverse complement strand
AAGCCAAGAGTCCCGAACACATCTCATCGCTGCATTGCAGACCCTGCAAGGCTTGATATCTAATCATTCGCGAGCATGCTTTCCAGCCAAGGCATAGCGAGGTACTGCCGCTCAAGGCGGCAATACASACGCTCAAGACTCTGCGAAAGGTGGGTCAGCGCCGGATCATTCGTCCAAGCGCGATGAGGATGCAGGCGCCAATGAAACCGATGACCAGATAGGCGAGCCAGCCGGTGTAGTCAACATGGAAGAGGTTGGCGAGGATGAAGTTCAGGAGCGCAGCACCGACGATGCCGAGAATGATGTTCATGATGATGCCGGTATTCGACTTCATGAACATTTCGGCGAACCAGCCGGCAAAACCGCCGATGATGATTGCCGCAATAAAGCCCACTCCATTTGGATGCATCGCATAGTCCTCCACTGACAGACGCCGCTTTTCCAT
>NZ_JBFUBY010001182.1:0-445 GCF_056405515.1 Polaromonas sp. P1_G2 | reverse complement strand
GGTCTGCGCTGCGTCCCTGGGGAACCGAAGCCCAACTATCCATTGCCTGCCATCCCAGTTGTTCGATTCTGTCGGCGCAGTTGAGGCTATTTGGCGAAAGTCGTCCAGGGGTAAGAGCACCTGCCTTCTAAGCAGGTTGTCGCAGGTTCGATTCCTGCAGGGGTCGCTATCTTGCAAATGTCCGCCCACATACCCGCGGACGATCGCGTCGGTCAGGTCAAAGTCCGATTGGGCTGGTTCACGCTGGCCCGCGCATATGTTTCATCTACCAACGAAGAGACAGACTTCAGGATCGCGCTTGCATCCGCGCCGTAGAACCTTGATGCATTGAAGCAGTTGGCTTCCACTATCCCATAGCGCTGTCCGGTCAGGGCGATATCGAGACAGAACACCGGGGCGGGACTCCACAGTTCGGCCGCTTCGAAGGCGAGGTCGATCACGTGAC
>NZ_JBFUBY010001181.1:0-446 GCF_056405515.1 Polaromonas sp. P1_G2 | reverse complement strand
GCAGAGAGATTTCCTCCACACGCTCGCGCACTTCGACGATCTGGATCKCGCCCGTGCGCGGATGTGCCTCGATCCGCCGCCGCGCTGCCCATTCATAAGCGTCGTCGTGGTGATCCACATAGGCCAGCATCACGCTGTCGCCAGCCTTGTGGATGATGATCCGGAGATCGCGATTGACGCGCACCGACCAGAAGTTCGGGTCCTTCGACGCGTCGATCCGGTGGAACTGCAGGCCGGGCCGGTTGGGATCGGTCTGCAGGTCGAACGCCGTCAGCTTAACCTGCTTCTGCTCGTCATTGGTGAGCTTGGCAAGGGCGGCGGTGAAGCTGTCGGCGAGAATGGTGGTCATGTCAGCTTTTCTTCATTATTGTCGTTGGGAAGGCGTTTGCGCAGCGACACTAAGACGAATTTGCCGGACTCGGGCGAAGCAAGCCTGAGTGCTGACT
>NZ_JBFUBY010001180.1:0-446 GCF_056405515.1 Polaromonas sp. P1_G2 | reverse complement strand
TCCTGGCGCAGGCCAGCCGTGGTGGCTTTCACTTGGTCGATGACGGAAGCGGCAATCTCGGTGCCGTTGATGATCTTGGCCATCTCAGCCCATCCTTTCGGATGCGTAAGAGCCGGGGCTGGCGGGGAAGACGATGGTCTTGTTGCCGTTCATGAACACTCGATGATGGATATGGGCATGGATGGCACGCGCCAGCACCTGGCTTTCGACATCGCGGCCGATCGACACATAGTCCAAGGCGCTCTGTGCATGTGTGATCCGGGCGACGTCCTGTTCAATGATCGGGCCTTCATCGAGGTCGGCGGTGACGTAGTGCGCGGTGGCGCCARTCAGTTTCACGCCACGTTCATAGGCCTGCTTGTAGGGATTGGCACCCTTGAAGCTCGGCAGGAAGGAATGGTGGATGTTGATGATCCGGCCGCTCATCTTCTGGCAGACCTCATCAG
>NZ_JBFUBY010001179.1:0-446 GCF_056405515.1 Polaromonas sp. P1_G2 | reverse complement strand
CAAATAGAATGACCTTCAAAATCGCGATCATCGGCGCAGGCAGCGTCGGCTTCACCCGCAAGCTCTTCACCGACATTCTATCCGTGCCGGAATTTCAGGACGTCGAGTTTGCCCTGACCGATATGTCTGAGCACAATCTTTCCCTCATCAGCACGCTGCTCAACAAGATCAAGGATGCGAACGGCCTCAAGGTCAGGATTTCGGCGACGACCGATCGCAAGAAGGCGCTCGAAGGGGCGCGCTACATCCTGTCCTGCGTTCGGGTCGGCGGTCTCGAAGCCTATGCCGACGATATCCGCATCCCGCTTTCCTATGGCATCGACCAATGCGTCGGCGACACGATCTGCGCCGGCGGCATCATGTACGGCCAGCGCAACATCCCGGTGATCCTGGATTTCTGCCGCGATATCAATGCTGTGGCCGAGACCGGCGCGAAATTCCTCACC
>NZ_JBFUBY010001178.1:0-446 GCF_056405515.1 Polaromonas sp. P1_G2 | reverse complement strand
GACATAGAGCGCGCCCTCGCCGCCATGGTTCTGCGCCGAGGTTTCATAAGACGAGATCAGATGGCGGAATTCCGGCTTGGAGAACCACATCGGCACCGCTCGCTTGAGCGCACCGTCGCTGCCCATCGATGCGCCCTTGCCGGTGATGACAAGCACATGCCTGAGACCGCGCTCATGCGCCCGGCCGATGAAACCATGAAGCAGCGCATGCGCCTCGGATTGAAACAGGCCGTGCAGATCGATGCGCGCTTCAAGTTCCAGCCGGCCCTTGGCGAGCTTGCGCTTCACCGGCCTTTCCAGCGGCTGATGACGACCGGATGGTTTCTTTGGCGGCTCTGCAGGCGCCTCGGTCATCGTCACGGCTTTTATCGGCGGCGCTTTCTGCGCGGCATTCTCGGCTGTCCGCGCTTCCAGCTCCACCTCGAATTCCTCGATCGCCTTCATAC
>NZ_JBFUBY010001177.1:0-446 GCF_056405515.1 Polaromonas sp. P1_G2 | reverse complement strand
GCCTTGAAGGCATCGATGCTGGCGGCGGGGAAGGTGTCAAACTGCTTCGCCGGAATTTCGCGTTCACACATTTCGGCGATGAAGCCGGCAACGGTCCGCTTGGCTTCTTCCATCGGTACGCCAGCGGCAGACCCACGCCGCATGCAATGGTCGCAGAAACAGAGCGAGAGCAGGAAATCATCCTCGTCGTTCAGTCCCACGCCATCCTTCTCATGATGGTATTCATGGGCGAAACCCATGAAATTCGGGCTTTCGAGCTCCAGCATGTCAGGCTTGTAATGTGTCGTTACGTCCTTCACCAGGGTCACGACATAGTCGCGCGCCTCCGGACTGGACGGGCAGAGATTGTAATAGTTCGGATTGCCGAAGGCGTTGCGGGTGACGTGGTTCGAATGCAGCATGCCGAGCCGCGTATTGTGGAGGCACACCGTCCAGCAGGACACGTT
>NZ_JBFUBY010001176.1:0-446 GCF_056405515.1 Polaromonas sp. P1_G2 | reverse complement strand
GTTCACGGGGGACGCGGCCGGCACGGATGATTTCCTGCTTGTGATAGATGTCTTCGAGGAAGGCGTTGAGCGCCAGCACGCGCTGTTCGATGCCCTGCGCGAGTTTTCGCCATTCCGAACCGGAAATGATGCGGGGGATGAGGTCGAAGGGAATGATCTTTTCGGCTGCATCCTCGTGGCCGTAGACGGCGAAGGTGATGCCTGTCTTGCGGAAAATATTCTCCGCGTCCCGCGCCTTCCCCGTGAGATAGCTGGGCTCCTGTTCGTTAAACCACTCGTAATATTTCCTGTAAGGCTCCCGCGGACTGCCATCCACGTTGATCATTTCGTCAAATGCCAAATCACCGTTCCCCATTTTTATGAAAACATTTGAAACCAATGTTCGCTGCAATGCAAGAAGCATGCTCGATGGCATAAGAGGAAATTTGCTTAGGTCGATTCACTGC
>NZ_JBFUBY010001175.1:0-446 GCF_056405515.1 Polaromonas sp. P1_G2 | reverse complement strand
GCGCACCGCCGCGCGTATGCCGGGATCGGGCAGGCCCATCGCGGCCAGCCCGGCCTGGATGCCGGCCAGCGGTTCTTCCAGGTTCTTGCGGATGTCGTTGGACAGCGCCTTCAGCGGCGACACATACAGCAYGTGGACTTCATCGGAAAGGCCTTTGTCCAGGCCTTCCCGCACCAGCTCGTCAATCGCCGACAGAAAGGCCGCCAGCGTCTTGCCCGAGCCCGTGGGCGCGGCGATCAGCGCGTGGCGGCGCTGCGAGGTCACGGCCCAGGCCTGGGCCTGGACCTCGGTGGCGCGGCCGAACCGGCCTTCTAGCCAGGCGGAAACGGCCGGGTGGAACGGGAGCTGGGACACCCGGGTATTTTCGGGGTTTTCGGCCCGGCGCAGGGGTGGGTTTCGCAGAGCCCTGCCCTGAAGCAGGGGTACGCCGTGCGCGGAAGGAGCAC
>NZ_JBFUBY010001174.1:0-447 GCF_056405515.1 Polaromonas sp. P1_G2 | reverse complement strand
GGATAGGCGAGCAGGCCGAGCGAGGCATTCTCGCGGTCCTTGCCGGCCTTGTCCTTGAACTGCGTCATGCGATACATCCAGCCGATGCGGGCGACGCAATTGAACACCCAGGCGAGCTCGGCATGCTGCGGCACGGCCGACTGGTTGAAGACGATATGCTTTTCCGGATCGATGCCGGAGGCGATGAAGGCGGCGGCGATGGCGCGGATTTGGCCGCGCAGGTCGTCGTGCACGAGCTGTGCGGTCATCGAATGCAGGTCGACGACGCAATAGATGCAGTCATTGCCGTCCTGCAGCGCCACGAACTTGCGGATGGCGCCGAGATAATTGCCGAGATGCAGGTTGCCGGTCGGCTGCACGCCGGAAAAGACGAGTTTCTTGAATTCACCCATAGGAATGTCCTCGGTTAGGCTGGTGGAGGGCCCCAGGGCCAACGGCCCATGTTGC
>NZ_JBFUBY010001173.1:0-447 GCF_056405515.1 Polaromonas sp. P1_G2 | reverse complement strand
CCCCGATTATATCGATCCGGCCTTCCACAAGATCGCTTGTGGCCGCGCGTGCCTGAATTTCGATCCCTGGGCGATGCGGCCCGAACTGCTGGCTACTCAGGCGGCAGCGGATGGACCGATGATCGTCGAGGCGATGATGGGCCTCTACGACGCCGCTGCCGACCATACCGGTTCCCCGGCCAGCCTGGCGAAAATGCTAGGCCTCTCCGTCGTGCTGGTGGTCGATTGCGCGCGCATGTCGCATTCGGTGGGTGCCGTCGTGCGCGGCTATGCGGCCTATGACCCGGATGTCGAAATCGCTGGGCTGATCCTCAACCGTGTCGGCAGCGCGCGGCACGAATCGATGCTGCGGGCCGGGCTTGCGGGCGCAGGCATTCCCATTCTCGGCGTGATCGGCCAGGACAAGCAACTCGGCCTTCCCGAACGGCATCTCGGCCTGGTCCAGGC
>NZ_JBFUBY010001172.1:0-448 GCF_056405515.1 Polaromonas sp. P1_G2 | reverse complement strand
CGCGTCCTGGCTCTCGAAGACCTTTGCCGGACCGGAGAATTTCAGGATGCTTTCATCGACGCCGGCCGTCTTGACGATGCAGCCATCGACGGCAAGGTTGCCCTTGAGCACGGCAAGACCGCCATCCTTTGAGAATGGGTGCTCGACCGAGCGGATGACGCCCTTTTCGCGGTCAGTGTCGAGATCGTCCCAGCGCGCTTCCTGGCTGAAGGCCACCTGCGTGGGAATGCCGCCAGGGGCAGCACGATAGAAATTGCGTACCGACTCGCTGTTGGTGCGGGTGATGTCCCAGCGGTCGATGGCGTCGCCGAGCGTCGCCGAATGCACGGTGACGCAGTCGCGGTTGAGCAGGTTGCCACGATCGAGCTCGCCGAGGATCGACATGATGCCGCCGGCGCGATGCACGTCTTCCATATGCACGTCGCTTTTGGCCGGCGCCACCTTGGAG
>NZ_JBFUBY010001171.1:0-448 GCF_056405515.1 Polaromonas sp. P1_G2 | reverse complement strand
GCCTGGATCATTCACTGGTCGCCAATTCGAACGATGCCGTGATCGTGCTTGAGAACGGCTGTCTCTGCTGCACCGTGCGCAGCGATCTCGTCACCACGCTCAACGAGCTCTATCAATCCCGACTTGCGGGCCGTATCGCCGCGTTCGACAACGTCGTCATCGAGACATCCGGTCTCGCCGAGCCCGGGCCGGTGGTGCAGGCCTTCCTTTCGGAACCGACGCTGGATGGACTCTACCGCGTGGCAAGCGTCGTGACGTTGGTCGACTCGGTCAATTGGGGCGGCACCAGCACCAATCATGAAGAGGCCATCCGCCAGGTGGCGCTGGCAGATCAGATCCGCGTCACCAAGCTCGATCTGGCCGATCCGGCCGCGGCGGAGGATCGGCTTGCGGAGCTGAGACGGCTGAACCCGGCTGCCGATATCGCGGCGATGGACTGGTCCACGCC
>NZ_JBFUBY010001170.1:0-448 GCF_056405515.1 Polaromonas sp. P1_G2 | reverse complement strand
CGGCATCACCGACCGGTTGCGGTTGCGCGCCGTGACCACGGTCTCGGGCGCGGAAATCTCGAACTCCATAATGGCCGACAGTCCACCGCGATATTTGCCAGCAGCGCCAGTGTCCGGCTCCAGGCCGTAGCGCAGGAAGCGGATCGGTACTTCCGCCTCGCTGATCTCGATTGGCGTGTTGCGCAGGAAGCCCGTCGCGCCGCCCGCGCCATCGCTGCCGTCCGAAAAGGGCGTGCCGCCGCCACCGCCGCCGACCGGGCCGATCGAGGCCATGACAGGCTTGCCGTTGCGGCCTGTCGTCTTGATGTTCATGATCGCATTTCCACCTGGCGATGTGGCCGGCATCAGGTAAGGCAGGGCCTGGACGAAGGCGCCCAGCGTGACGATCTGGGTCATGGCGCAAGTCAGCGAACGCATGCCGACGGCCGCCGGCCGCGTGCAATTGACC
>NZ_JBFUBY010001169.1:0-448 GCF_056405515.1 Polaromonas sp. P1_G2 | reverse complement strand
AGCCCCTACCCAGAAACGTTATCTGGAAGCGGCGGAGAAGGGCAATGTGCCCTTCTCGCGCGAAATCACAGTCTTCGCCTCGACGCTGGGCATTTACATCTATCTCGTTTTCTACCTGCCCTCCGGCGTTGCCCATCTCTGGGATACGCTGAAGAGCCTGTTCGAGAAGCCGGACCAATGGCGTTTCGAGACCGGGCCTGATGTCGTGGCGCTGTTCATGCGTCTTGGCTGGGAATCGACGGCGATCGTGGCCCCTGCCTTCATCCTGATGGCGACCTTCGGCGTCGGCGCCTCGGTGTTACAGAACCTGCCGAGCCCGGTGCTCGAGCGTATCGCGCCGAAATTCTCGCGCCTCAATCCAGTCTCCGGCTTCCAGCGCATCTTCGGCCTGCCAGGCTATGTCGAGTTCGGCAAGTCACTGGTCAAGGTGTTGGTTGTCGGGACGGTG
>NZ_JBFUBY010001168.1:0-448 GCF_056405515.1 Polaromonas sp. P1_G2 | reverse complement strand
GTGCGAAACCTCGCGCGGACCTGGGCTGAGGACCTGAAAGGCACCGGTATCCGGGTAAACGTACTGTCGCCCGGAGCGACAGCGACCGAACTCGCCAAGGACGCGTTAGGCGAGGAGGGCCAGAAGGCCTTCGCGGCGATGACTCCACTCCAGCGCATGGCCGATCCGGCGGAGATCGCGGCCGTGGCGGCATTTCTCGCGTCCTCGGACAGCAGCTTCATGACCGCCAGCGAGGTCGCCGTCGACGGCGGCCTGGCGCAACTCTGACCCCGGCACGATCCCGTGTCTGGACAACACAACGAAGGATAGAACATCATGAAAAAACTCGAAGGTAAAATCGCAGTCATCACCGGCGGAAGCAGCGGGATCGGCTTGGCCACAGCCAAGCGCTTCGTGGAGGAAGGTGCGCATGTCGTGATCACCGGGCGACGCGAGAAAGCGTTGAAGG
>NZ_JBFUBY010001167.1:0-449 GCF_056405515.1 Polaromonas sp. P1_G2 | reverse complement strand
AAGATGAGACGTTCATCATCTTGCGGATGACGATCTGGCCGTCGATGACAATGGGGCGATCGACCAGCTTGTTCGGCCCGATGATCGCCACTTCGGGGTGGTTGATGATCGGCGTCGCGGCGATACCGCCCAAGGCGCCGAGGCTGGTTAGCGTGATGGTCGAGCCCGAGAGCTCCTCGCGCTTCGCGGTGCCGTCGCGGGCAGCACTTGTGACCCTCGCCATTTCCTCAGCGCAGTCCCAGATATCGAGGCGCTCGGCATGCCGGATCACCGGCACCATCAGCCCACCCGGGGTCTGCGTGGCGATACCGACATGGACGCCGCTATGCATGTTCAGGACGCCATTGGCGTCATCGAACCTGGCATTGATCTGCGGGAAATCCGGCGCAAGCGATACCACGGCGCGGATGAAAAACGGCAGCAGCGTCAGCTTCGGTTCTTTCTCCGAG
>NZ_JBFUBY010001166.1:0-449 GCF_056405515.1 Polaromonas sp. P1_G2 | reverse complement strand
ATCCCGGATCGGAGCTGGTGCTGTGGGGCGATAAATACCCGAAATATTATGAAAATCTCGCCGGGCTGCTGGCGCTGCCGCATGCGCGTTATATCCACATCACCCGGCATCCTCTCGATGTCGTCAATTCGATGTTGCGGCGCACGGCCGAGGCGGAGGAGGGGCGCGACTGGTGGAAAGCGATCGTCAAATTCGACGAGATGCTGCAGGCCTGGTCTACCGCCTATCTGGCGATCATGGCCATCGCGGCGCGGAAAAACGTGCTGCATATCCAGTATGAGGACCTGGTTTTCAGGTTTTCCGAAACCGTGAGCGCGATCAATGCCTTCATGGGGACGGAGCTCAGCTTCGACAACATATTGATTGATGAGCCGGGCATGCATTTCGATCGCGTCTATCTCGATCAGGAGAAGACCGACATCATCCTCTCGCACCCGACTGTGCAAGCC
>NZ_JBFUBY010001165.1:0-449 GCF_056405515.1 Polaromonas sp. P1_G2 | reverse complement strand
GCGTATAGAGGGCAACGACGCCGGAGACCTGCCCTGCCCCAATGACAACGTCGACGAAGTGCAGGATCGGATAGATGGCCCAGCCGATCGTCAGGATCAGGCGGATCCAGAAATATCCGAGCCGCACCGGGCGGCTCGCCTTGCGCACGATATCGGCCATGGCACCAAAATACATTTCGCCGAGGATATAGAGCCAGAAGCCGATCGAGAGCAGCACGCCAAGTGTGCCGTTGAAGAAGCCGRCATCGCCGAGATAACGCGAGAACACCATCAGAAGGGCTGCCGCCGTCATCCGCCAGAAGACGCCGACCGGCACCTTGCCGAGGGCTGAGACGAAGAAATAGATGGCCGCGACCTGCAGCGGATGCACTGTGAACCAGGCGGAAAAGCGGATGCCGCCGCTCGTCTTATGCGCCGTCAGCCATAGCGAGGTCGCCCCGACATAATCG
>NZ_JBFUBY010001164.1:0-449 GCF_056405515.1 Polaromonas sp. P1_G2 | reverse complement strand
ATCTACATGACCGCCGATGAAGAGGCCGAACTTGCGGTCCGCTTTGGCGCCTTGATCAACGAGCAATTTCCCCACCTGTCCATCCAGCGCGAGGCCTTGCCCGACATCGACTGGATCGCCAAGTCGCTCGAAGGCCTGAAGCCGGTTCGCGCCGGCCGCTTTCTGGTCCATGGCAGCCATGACGCCGAAAAGGTCGGTCCGGGCGATATCGGCATCCTGATCGAGGCCGGCCAGGCCTTCGGCACCGGCCATCATGGCACCACGGCCGGCTGCCTCGACATGATCGGCGATGTGCTGAAGTCACGCAGAGTCAGGAACGCACTTGACCTAGGGACAGGCTCGGGCGTGCTGGCAATCGCTGCCTATCGCCTGGCACGCATCCCTGTCGTCGCCACCGACATCGACCCCGTCGCCGTCCGCGTGGCGCGCGACAACGCGCGCATCAACGG
>NZ_JBFUBY010001163.1:0-449 GCF_056405515.1 Polaromonas sp. P1_G2 | reverse complement strand
CATGGCAGCCTTGCTGGCCGGCCTGCCCATGGACGTGCCGGGCGCCACCATCAACCGCCTGTGCGGCTCGGGCCTGGACGCGCTGGGCACGGCGGCGCGCGCCATCAAGTCGGGCGAGGCCACCTTGATGATCGCCGGCGGCGTTGAAAGCATGAGCCGCGCCCCCTTTGTAATGCCCAAGGCCGAAAGCGCTTTCAGCCGCGCCAACGCGGTCTATGACACGACGATCGGCTGGCGTTTCATCAACAAGCTGATGAAGGAAAAGTACGGCGTGGACGCCATGCCCGAAACCGCCGAGAACGTGGCGACCGATTACAAGATCAGCCGCGAAGACCAGGACAAGATGGCGCTGGCCAGCCAGCTGAAAGCCGTGGCCGCGCAAAAGGCCGGCTACTTCGACGCCGAGATCACGCCAGTGACGATTGCCCAGAAAAAAGGCGACCCGATTG
>NZ_JBFUBY010001162.1:0-449 GCF_056405515.1 Polaromonas sp. P1_G2 | reverse complement strand
ATTTCAATCTTACCCTGAAGAAACTGCTCGCCGACCGGATCGACCTGATGCCGGTTTCGGAAAAATATTACGACAAGCTCAAGCGCGACGGCGTACATGTCGAGACCGTGCTCCTGCTGACCGAACAGATCTATTCGATCGCCTGCAACAAGAGCGTCGCCGACCAGGATATCGCTAAGATGCAGACGAGCCTCAACCGGCTGATCCATGACGGGACGCAGGATCGGCTCTTCAAACAATACGGGCTCGATCAGCAGAGCAACTGATACCGACAGCACTGCCGCGAACGGCACCCGAGGCGCAAAGCCGGTTGGGGTCACGCGCGGCTTTGCTGCAGGGCAATTGGACTCGGGTGCCATGCCGGTTCGCGACGCTTCACGATTACGTCTGGCCGGGATCCTGGTCAATTGAAACCGCGATGCTGCAAAAGACCATTTTTGGATGTAATC
>NZ_JBFUBY010001161.1:0-449 GCF_056405515.1 Polaromonas sp. P1_G2 | reverse complement strand
ATGCACAGCGCCCGGGCGATTGCCGCCCGCTGCTGCTGCCCGCCCGACAGTTGCGCCGGATATTTGTCGGCCTGGTCGCCGATCCGCACCTTGCCGAGATATTTGCCGGCAAGCGCCCGGGCGTCGGTCTTCGACATGCCCCGCACCCGCATCGGGGCCAGCATGCAGTTTTCGATGATGGTCATGTGCGGGAAGAGGTTGAAGCTCTGGAACACCATGCCGACCTCGCGCCTGACCGCGTCGACGGTCTTGCCGGTGCCATCGAGCGCCAGCCCTTCGACGACGATCCTGCCCTTCTGGATTTCCTCCAGCCGGTTGATGCAACGGATCAGGGTGGATTTGCCCGAGCCCGACGGTCCGCAAAGCACGATTTTCTCGCCCTTGCGGACCGAAAGGTTGATGTTCTTCAAGGCGTGGAAGGCGCCATACCATTTCTCGACGCCTTCCAG
>NZ_JBFUBY010001160.1:0-450 GCF_056405515.1 Polaromonas sp. P1_G2 | reverse complement strand
ATCTAGCACTTCGCACCGAGGCTTACAACCCTCGGCTCTCGCAGGTGATTCGGGATCAGTCAGGCCCCCTGAGCCGTGGCCCGGAGGAGGGAGAATTGTCGTTGCGCCTATAGTCGTCTTTCGACAGATCGACGAAATCGTCCTGCCGCCGGCCGCGCCGGTAACGCGTGTGGTAGCTGACATTGATACGGCGGCCGACAAGCCGCCAGATCAGCTGCCGCACCGGCGGCACGAGCAGCAGCAGCCCGGCAACGTCGCTGAGGAAACCGGGAATGATCAGCAGGAAGGAGGCGATGACGATCATGAAACCATTGGCAATGCCCCGCGCCGGCGGTCGATGCAGTTTGATGTCCTGATTGATTTTTCGGAGCGCACCGAGCCCCTGATAGCGCAGAATCGCCACGCCGAGGATCGCCGCAAGCACCACCAGGCCAACCGTCTTCCATACGC
>NZ_JBFUBY010001159.1:0-450 GCF_056405515.1 Polaromonas sp. P1_G2 | reverse complement strand
GGATCGCGCCTCGCTGATCCGCCTGTCGCTCGAAGACGTGTTGCCGGACCGGATCGGCGACCTCCAGGTGATCTCCTTCGACAATCTCGTCGTCGAGGCGGCGCGCGCGCATGGAACCAAAGTGCTGATCCGCGGTTTGCGCGACGGAACCGATCTCGACTACGAAATGCAGATGGCCGGCATGAACCGGCAGATGGCGCCGGATATCCAGACGGTGTTCCTGCCGGCCGGCACGGCGTCCAGGCCCATAACCGCCACATTGGTGCGCCAGATCGCCGCGATGGGCGGCGATGTCAGTGCTTTCGTGCCGAAGCCGGTGCTCGCCGCGCTCGAGGAAAAACGCCAACGCTGAGCCCAAAAACAACGGAGCTTCCATGATCTTCCTGAAATCCATCGCCGCGGCCGCATTGCTGCTGTTCGCCGGCCTTGCCGCCCAGGCATATGCCAATC
>NZ_JBFUBY010001158.1:0-450 GCF_056405515.1 Polaromonas sp. P1_G2 | reverse complement strand
CTCATTCTCTGCACCGGCTATCTGCACCATTTCCCGTTTTTACCGGACAATCTGCGCCTGACGACCGGCAACCGGATGTGGTCGGATGGGCTGCACAAGGGCGTGGTTTCAACGAAGAACCCAAAACTGTTCTTCATTGGCATGCAGGACCAGTTCTACACGTTCAACATGTTTGATGCTCAAGCCTGGTATGTCCGCGACATCATTCTCGGCCGCATCAAGCTGCCGCCCGAAGCCGAACTCAAGGCGGATTTCGACAAATGGCGCGCCCGCGAGGAGACGTTGGAGGATGCCGAGCAGATGATCTGGTTCCAGGGCGACTATGTCCAGGAACTGATCGACGCCACAGACTATCCTTCGTTCGACATCCAGGCGACCAACAAGACCTTCATGGAATGGGAGCATCACAAGGGCGAGAACATCATGGGCTTCCGCGACAATGCCTACCGC
>NZ_JBFUBY010001157.1:0-450 GCF_056405515.1 Polaromonas sp. P1_G2 | reverse complement strand
GGGGCGGGACACGCCTATTCCGAGCCCGGCATTCTCGACCAGTTGATCCGGGCGACCGACAAATATGCCGGAAAACAGGGCTGATCTCTTTCGGTGCATGATGGGAGCGATGACATGATAGACCATACCGGATTGAGCGTTTCGAATTTCGAGAGTGCCAAGGCTTTCTATGACGCAGGGCTAGCGCCACTTGGCGCCTCGATGCTGATGAAAGTGCCGACGGAATATACGAATGGCGTGCATGTCGCCGGCTATGGCCGGGAGCGCCCGACCTTCTGGCTGCATGAAGGCGCAAAGCAGGTGCCGTCGGTGCACATGGCTTTCAGCGCCAATTCGCGGTCGGAGGTGGACGCCTTCTATGCCGCGGCGATCGCAGCAGGCGGCGTCGACAATGGTGGTCCCGGCCTGCGCCCGCACTATCATGCGAATTATTATGGCGCCTTCGTGCGC
>NZ_JBFUBY010001156.1:0-450 GCF_056405515.1 Polaromonas sp. P1_G2 | reverse complement strand
CTCCTTATCAATGCTTGGAACCTCGCTCGTCATTAGACGAGCCAGATTACCAAGCATCAGGAGTGGGTTCCCCCATTCGGAAATCCATGGATCAAAGCCTATTCGCGGCTCCCCACGGCTTATCGCAGCGTATCACGTCCTTCATCGCCTGTGCATGCCAAGGCATCCACCAATTGCCCTTTTGACACTTGATCGTTCTCATTGCCAATGATCATCAAAACCGCGAAAGCGGTTTTGATCTCTGTGTTTTGTCCTGACGCCCGAGGGGCTCCGGACGGGCCGCCAAAAAGTTGGCGACGGCCGTTCGGCCTTGCGGAACTTATCGTTCCGAAAGCGCCTCAAGCACCGGACAAACAGAGATCATTTAAGCAATCAATCTTTTGATGCAGATAAAGATCTGCATCTTTAGACCAGCTTCTCGAGACATGCGGACTGATGTGCGGTCAGCAA
>NZ_JBFUBY010001155.1:0-451 GCF_056405515.1 Polaromonas sp. P1_G2 | reverse complement strand
GGCTGTGAATTCCTTTGCGATCGGGTCATTGAGGCAACAGTGCCGACCCGGTTTTCGCCACAAATATATATGATTTGGGTAACGGGTCGTTGCGGTTCTGGCAGTTTTGTGGCTAGTACGCTTCGCATGAGCGGGTGAACCGGCGGTAAGCCGGTTCTGGACCCTTGGGGTTTTGCAGGAAGTGATATGATGACGATATCCGCACGCGCCGTGCTTCTGACGCTGGCCATCGGTGCCGCCGGTACTTTGCTCTCCGCCTGCACGAGCGATCCCGATATCGATATCACCAAGCTTGCGGTCGATACCGATCCGCCGGAGAAGCTCTATGATCAGGGCCTTGCCAACCTGAATGCCGGCAAGGTCGCAGAGGCCGAGAAGAAGTTCGACGCGCTCGACCGCCAGCAACCTTTCTCTGAATGGGCACGTAAGGCACTGGTGATGAGCACTTTCG
>NZ_JBFUBY010001154.1:0-451 GCF_056405515.1 Polaromonas sp. P1_G2 | reverse complement strand
GACCCAGCTCTATGCCCGCTTCCAGGCCGAGCTGCAGCCGATCCCCGGCGTTGCCGGCATGCTCGGCGGCTTCATGCTGCCGCATTGCGTCGCCTCGTCGAGCCAGATGGAGCGTATCCGCCTGTCGCTGACCAAGACCGGCCTGATCGGCTTTTTCGAGCCCAATATCTTCAGCGCCAGCATGGTCGAGCGCGGCAAGCCGGAGCCCGATCTTTTCCTGCACGCCGCCCGCAGCATGGGCTTTGCGCCGGAGGCCTGCATCGTCATCGAGGATAGCCCGGCAGGCATCCAGGCCGCGCATGCGGCGGGAATGCAGGTCTTTGCCTTCACCGGCGGCTCGCATGCGGCGCTCTCCAATCTGCATGAGGTGGTTGAGGGGTTGAAGCCGACGCTGATTTTTGATGATATGCGGTCCTTGCCGGATTTGATCAGCACGGCAAGAGCTTAGAAG
>NZ_JBFUBY010001153.1:0-451 GCF_056405515.1 Polaromonas sp. P1_G2 | reverse complement strand
CCTTTGTCCCGTCCTTCTCGCTGATGAAGGGGGCGTGGGCGGCGTTGCGCACGTTGTTTGGTTCGACGACCGCACCCCGCAGCCGTGGCGCCCTGTTGATCAAGATCGGCCTGGCGCTCTATGATATTTACGGTGCCCGTCATCGTGTCATGCCGAAGCACCAATTCCTGTTCCGGCAGGCAGCACTCCGGGAAATGCCGGAGGTGACGCCGCGCATCGTCGCCGGCGGCATCTATTATGATGCGCGGATCACGCGGCCGGAACGGCTGGTATGGGAACTGATCAAGGACGGGCTCGACGCCAATCCGCGATCGCGCGCCGAAAACTTCGTCACCCTTGAAGGGCGGGATGGTGGCCTTCTCAGGCTTCGCAACGGCAGCGGTTCGCTTCGTCTCGCCAAAGCCCAGGTCGTCGTCAACGCCGCTGGCCCGTGGATCGATCATGTCAATGC
>NZ_JBFUBY010001152.1:0-451 GCF_056405515.1 Polaromonas sp. P1_G2 | reverse complement strand
CATTCGTGTAAAAGTAAAAATCTCAATCACCTTCAGGCGGTTCCGAGGTAGCTGTGAAAACTCTCGGAACGATCGCATTCTCCGTTTCTTGGCGACAGCTTGGTTTCAACCAACGCCAAAATGATGGCGCTGCATTGCATTACTCCTCACCACTTAGAAAATGCCCGATGGCAGCGAGCGGGCGAACGCCATCACAAACGATCTTGGTGATTGCCAGCATCGGCACCGCGAGAATCGCTCCTGGTACGCCCCACATCCAGAACCAGAAGATCAACGCGATGACCACGAGCACGGGATTGAGCGTGAAGCGCCGGGCGAGCAGAATAGGCGTGATGATCTCACCCTCGACAACGTGGATTGCGCAATAAAGCGCCGCCGGCAGAAGCGCCATCCAAAGCGTGTCGATGACCAGCAGACCGGCAAGAAGAAAAATCCCAACGCCGAGCAGCGG
>NZ_JBFUBY010001151.1:0-451 GCF_056405515.1 Polaromonas sp. P1_G2 | reverse complement strand
GTCTATGCGGGAGACGGTAACGATCTGGCTGCGGGCGGCGCGGGGGTGGATTACATCCAGGGAAATGAAGGGGATGATATTCTTACAGGTGGCGACCTTCCCTCCGGTTTCACATCGACTACGAACCTATCAAAGAGCTATTTTCAAACGTATCATAGCGAGTTCAATGACGGCTCGAAGGATGTGATCAGCGGCGGGCTCGGACATGATACGATCCTAATTGAAAGCGACGCGCAAACGGCGGGCTTTTTCAACGGCGTGGTACCTCCGAGCGATTTGCAGTCAGTCCTCGGGCTGCTCGATTACGTGGATGGGTCCGATACCGACTATGTGGCTCATGTCCAATTTTACTCTGGCTCGTCTCCTACATACTTCGCATTTACCCAAGACACCGTGAAAACGGCTATGGCCGGTGGCAACCCTGTAATTGGGCAATCTGTATGGTTCGACC
>NZ_JBFUBY010001150.1:0-451 GCF_056405515.1 Polaromonas sp. P1_G2 | reverse complement strand
TGTCTGAACAGGGACGCTGGTCGGGACGCAATATCGCCAAGGACTTTGTGCGTGACCGCATCTGGCGAACCCTCGAGGATACCGGCGTCGCCGTCGGTCCGGCCTGGAGCATGATCCCAAATTTCGTCGGCGCCGACATGGCCGCCTGGCATCTGGCCCAGACGCCGGAATGGAAGTCGGCGCGCACCATCAAGACCAATCCGGATGCGCCGCAGATTCCCATTCGCCTGCGCGCTCTTTACGAAGGCAAGATCGTCTATGCGCCCGTGCCCTATCTCACCAAAGACTTCCCCTATCTCAGGCTCGATCCGGTGATCCTGACGGCCAACGGCATTTCCTACGAACTTGCCGCCACGTCGCAGGGTTTCATCGAGCACGGCGAAAGGATCAGCTTCGAGGAGGTCGAGAGGCTGGATTTCTGCGTCCTCGGATCCGTGGCGGCGAGCCGCAC
>NZ_JBFUBY010001149.1:0-451 GCF_056405515.1 Polaromonas sp. P1_G2 | reverse complement strand
GTTTCCAAGAGACCGATCAGCCAGTGCTCCATCGACACGCCGGCAGGGCAGGTGGCAATCTCGCGGATGGCGCGTTCGAGCGTTCGCTCCACCAGGCGCTCGGCGGTTTCCGAATTGGCAGTGATCTCGCGTGCCCGGCGCTGCAACGCGGGTAGCATGGTGGCAATGCCGGGCGCATCCACGGACAGTTCCTTGACACGCCGCCTGGCAAGCCGGGGCGCATCGGGAAAAAGCGCGCGCTTGATCACCTGCCAATCCGCCGGCTTGCGAACCCGGCCGATCTGACGGAATTTTTCGGGAATGATGACGCTGTCGTAGCCGGTGTAAAAGATGAACGGGATGTTGCGCTCGTTCAGCTTCTCCGCCAGGTCGAAAGCGACGCGGCCACGGATATTGAGGTCGAGAATGGCGGCGCCGATGGGCTCGTTGCCACTCAACGCTTCTATGGCTC
>NZ_JBFUBY010001148.1:0-451 GCF_056405515.1 Polaromonas sp. P1_G2 | reverse complement strand
GCGCTGGCCGGCCGAGGTGAAGATCAGCCTGAAGGGCATGCGCAGCACGTCGCGCAAGAACACGCCGACGACCATCTCGTTGTTGCGGCGGGTGTGCCAGATGCGTGGACGGCCAGTTTTCGGCCGCCTCCAGCATTTCAGAAGATCGAGGAAACCGATCTTCGGCAGCGTGTCCGGCAGGCCGGGGCCGAGGGTGGCGATGTTGACGCCCGCAGCCACCTGGCGTGGCACGAGCTGGATAACCGTCGAGGTGACGCCCGAAAGCCTGCGCTTGAAATGCGGCGCGATCACCTCGATGTCATCGATGTCGGGCAAGGGGCTCAGCCCCAGGTGATGCCGACCACTTCATAGGCCTTGGAGCCGCCGGGCGCATTCACCTCGATGGAATCGCCGACTTCCTTGCCGATCAGGGCGCGCGCGATCGGCGACGAGATCGAAATCCGGCCGGATT
>NZ_JBFUBY010001147.1:0-451 GCF_056405515.1 Polaromonas sp. P1_G2 | reverse complement strand
CGATAATATTTCCCGAACCGCCGGTGTGCGCTGAAGAATTGCCAACCTCCAGGGCGGCGTGGCCGCCGTCTTCAAGGATCGAGCCATTGATGATAAAATCGCGGGACGAGGCTGTCCCGGTGGCGTCGATGGCGTCCGTGCCGCTGACGGCTAGGGTAAATCCCCCCTCAAGCAGCCATGTGTCGTTTGCTGATGACGCGTTCACTTGGCTCATTAGGCCGTTTGCAATCTTGAAAATGGTCATGGAGATTCCTCGAAACTTTGATTTCAACTTTTTGTTGCGTTGAAACGAAAACCAATCCGTGGTTCGTTTTGCAAATATTTAACGCGTGTAAAATGGCCTCGCATGAACCATATGGGCTATACGTGGAAAAATATTTCCGCGGTGCCTGATTGAATAATTTGGCGTTCAAAGCGTCTGTAAACGTGATTTTACTGGGGAGATCATAGT
>NZ_JBFUBY010001146.1:0-452 GCF_056405515.1 Polaromonas sp. P1_G2 | reverse complement strand
GTTTCAAACCGGTCTACGACTACTGCTACTGGCAGAAAGAGGCCTGACATGGCGGATGGCGGCAATCGCATCGTGCTGGTCGCGGCCTGCGCGCTGATCGATGCGGATGGCCGCGTGCTGCTTGCCCAGCGTCCGGAAGGCAAATCGATGGCCGGGCTCTGGGAATTTCCGGGCGGCAAGGTCGAGAAGGGCGAGACGCCGGAGGAGACGCTGGTTCGCGAGCTCCGGGAAGAACTCGGCATCGAAACCAAGATCCCCTGCCTCGCGCCGCTGACCTTTGCCAGCCACGCCTATGACGATTTCCACCTGCTGATGCCTCTTTATATATGCAGGCGCTATGAGGGCATCGCGCGCGGACTTGAAGGCCAAGCGATCAAATGGGTGCGGGCGAAGGATCTTCGGAGCTTCCCGATGCCGCCCGCCGACGACCCGCTCGTGCCGTTCCTCACCGA
>NZ_JBFUBY010001145.1:0-452 GCF_056405515.1 Polaromonas sp. P1_G2 | reverse complement strand
GGCTAGACGTCGGCGTGCCGGGCTGGGTGGTCTTTTCCCAGGCGATGTCGGCGTTGAGATCCAGTGAGCGGGACAGGCCCCAGGTCAGGCCGACGCCGAGGTCGTAGACTTTCTGGTTGGCCTGGGCGGCGGCGGAATAGTCGCGGATGGTGAAGGCGGTGCTGACATGGCCCTTCAGCGTGTCGATAATGTCCTGGGTGATCAGCGCGTTGGCGGTATAGGCGATGTCGCCGCTGGCGCCGGCCGTGGTCGATGGTTCGATCAGGGTCGTCAGGCCGAAATTGACGTCGGTGCCGCGCTCTGGCGACCAGGTCGCGTTGCCGTTCAGGGTGGCGGCGGAGATTGATTTCAGCCGGGAATCGTCGAACTGCGCCAAGGCATAGCCGCCCGCCAGTTCGCCGCGCAGCTTGTCGCCGAAATCGGTTTCGACGCCGCTGCGCAATTCGTAGACC
>NZ_JBFUBY010001144.1:0-452 GCF_056405515.1 Polaromonas sp. P1_G2 | reverse complement strand
GTTGAACGGTAAGGAAATTGCCAGCACCGTCATGGGGAAACTCCTGAAGGGCAGGATTGAGCCCTCAAGCAGCCTGGCACTGATGCAAATAGAACCCGACGGCAAGGCGGCATTCCGCACGGCGACGCAGATGTTGACCGAAAAGGTTTTCGTCGATCGCGACAAGCTCTGTGAACAGAGTGAAAATGCATTCGGGCAGGCAGATTGCGGCCCGGTCTATAGACGTCCAAATTCTCCCGGTGGAAGCAGCTACGTTTACGTAAATTCGACGAAGGTGTTCCACTTCTCGCCAGTCAGATAGGGGCGCTCCCACCTAGGATCACTCGTAATTGTCCAGCCTGAGGTCCGCTACYACCTTGGGCCAGTTGGCGTCCGCCTTCGGCACTGCAACTTCCGCATTGGCCGCAAACGACTCCGCCGATCCCTTGTCGTAGATCAAGTAAAGCTTGCCG
>NZ_JBFUBY010001143.1:0-452 GCF_056405515.1 Polaromonas sp. P1_G2 | reverse complement strand
GTGTTCGCCCGTGGCGCCAAGGCTGACGAAGCCAAGGCTGCCGGTGCGGATATCGTCGGTGCAGAAGACCTGCTCGAAACCGTCATGGGCGGCAAGATCGATTTCGATCGCTGCATTGCCACCCCGGACATGATGCCGCTCGTCGGTCGTCTCGGTAAGGTGCTCGGCCCGCGCGGCATGATGCCGAACCCGAAGGTCGGCACGGTCACCGTCGACGTCGCCGGCGCCGTCAAGGCGTCCAAGGGCGGCGCTGTCGAGTTCCGCGTCGAGAAGGCTGGTATCGTCCATGCCGGCGTCGGCAAGGCCTCGTTCGACGCCAAGGCGCTCGCCGAGAACATCCGCGCTTTCGCGGATGCGGTGATCCGGGCGAAGCCGACCGGTGCCAAGGGCAACTATCTGAAGAAGATCGCCATCTCCTCGACCCAGGGTCCGGGCGTGAAGGTCGATCCGGC
>NZ_JBFUBY010001142.1:0-452 GCF_056405515.1 Polaromonas sp. P1_G2 | reverse complement strand
ATCAGGTGGCGGACGACGCTGCCGAAATCGCTGCGTGCGCGCAGCGGCGGCAGGCGGATGAGAAAGCTGTTGAGGCGATAATAGAGATCGGCGCGGAACTGTCGCTGCGCCACCATATCTTCGAGGTCGCGGTTGGTGGCGGAGACGATCTGTATGTCCACTTTCTGTGCCTTTTGTCCGCCGACAGCACGGATTTCCATGCTGTCGAGGAATCTGAGAAGCGAGGTCTGCGCTGCGAGCGGGATATCGGCGACCTCGTCGAGGAAGAGCGTGCCGTGATCAGCGGCGCGCGCCAGTCCCGGCGAGCCCTCGGCGCGCGCATTGGTGAAGGCGCCGCGTTCGTGGCCGAAGATTTCCGCGATGAACAGTTCTTCCGGCACGGCGCCGCAATTGACGGCGACGAATTCGCCCTTGCGACCGCTCAGCCGGTGGACATGCCGTGCCATCAGTTC
>NZ_JBFUBY010001141.1:0-452 GCF_056405515.1 Polaromonas sp. P1_G2 | reverse complement strand
CCAGTGTTTTGAGCCGAATCCGTCTCGGTGAGCTCCTGGGTGCTCGTTCCTGTAATGAGGGCCGCATCATTGGTGCCRTGRATGGTGACSGTGATCACCTGKGRGGTGCCRTCYGCSGTGGTGACGGTGATGCTGTCGGTATAGTCATGACCCGCCTTGAACTCGTCATGGGCRTCGTTCATGACATARGTCCARGTGCCRTCGGCGGCGATCGAGAACTTRCCGAAGCCATGGCTGCCATCGACATCSGTCTGCACATCGAAGGCGGCAGAGCTGTCGACATCACTGGCATCCAGCTTGCCGCCAGTGTTTTGAGCCGAATCCGTCTCSGTSAGYTCCTGGGTGCTCGTTCCTGTAATGAGGGCCGCATCATTGGTGCCGTGAATGGTGACGGTGATCACCTGTGAGGTGCCATCCGCCGTGGTGACGGTGATGCTGTCGTGATGCTGTCG
>NZ_JBFUBY010001140.1:0-452 GCF_056405515.1 Polaromonas sp. P1_G2 | reverse complement strand
GAGGAGGTCCCATCGATCCGCTGGCTGGCGGTGATCTTTGGCTTCATCGGCGTCATGGTCGCCGTCGATCCGATCAGCCACGGCTTCACGCTTTCGCTGCCGGTCGGCATGGCTTTGTTCGCCGCGGTTCTTTGGGCCTGCGCCAGCGTGCTGTTGCGCAAGACGGCGATGCACGAAAAGACCATGGTGCAGATGATGATATCGAGCGGCTTCTTCGTCATCATGACCGGCGTCGCCTCGCTGTTCTTCTGGGTGCACATCTCGTTCAAGGAACTGTTGCTCATGTCCTCCACCGGCCTGTTTGCCGGGCTGGGCCAGTTCGCCATGTTCGAAGGCATGCGCCGTGCACCGGTCTCGATCCTCGCGCCGTTCGAATATACGTCACTGGTCTGGGCCTTCATCCTCGGCTTCGTCATCTGGGGTGATGTGCCGGCGCACAATGTCTTCTACGG
>NZ_JBFUBY010001139.1:0-452 GCF_056405515.1 Polaromonas sp. P1_G2 | reverse complement strand
CACGAGTGCGATGCCGAACATCGCCATGCCGCGCGATCCGCCGCCCATCTTGCGGTAGCAATCGTCGCTGGCGCAGACAAGGATACGCGGATCCCCCCGCCGCTCGCCGTAGAATGAGGACACTTTGTCGCGGGCCTCTGTGATGAATTGTTCCGTCTGCCTTCGTTCGACCTGCTGCATGGTGCGGTCGATGTAGATATTGTCGCCAAGCGAAGTGAAATCGTAGCAGGAAGGGCAGGCCACGGCCGCGGCAGCAGGATAGGCCAAGACCACCGTGATGAGTGCTGCGAGCAGCAGGCCGGCAAGGCCGAAATGACGCGCATGACATTCCTCCGAAGCGTCTGGACTGTCTGACCGCGGTCCGATCGAGGCAGTCGGAACTTGCTCTTTGTCAAGCTTGCGGCGAGGAAGTTTGTGTTGTTGCTGTCTATGGCTCATCGTCGGCGCTATAT
>NZ_JBFUBY010001137.1:0-452 GCF_056405515.1 Polaromonas sp. P1_G2 | reverse complement strand
CCATGATCCAGCGCGTAGCGGATGAGGCCAGCCGTCGTGGCGATCCCGAGCTTCTTCTTGAGGTTCTTGCGATGTGTCTCCGCCGTGGCGGGGGTGATCCCGAGGCTCTCGGCGATCTCCTTGTTGCTGCGGCCGGCGACGATCAGGCCGAGCGTATCGCGTTCGCGCGGCGTCAGGCCGTCGCCCTCGTCGGGAGAACCCCGCTCCATCAGCGCATCGTGAACACCGGACGAGAAATATCTCCCCCCGCCGGCTACGATCTCGATCGCCTTGACGATCTCATCGGTCGAGACGTCCTTGAGGATATAGCCCGCAGCGCCGCGCACGACGGAGGAGGAGATATATTCGCGGCTGTCATGCATCGAGAGCATCACGATCCGTGCCTCGGGCAGCTCTTTGCGGAAAAGCTCGATCGCATCGATGCCGCTGAGCTTCGGCATGTTGATATCCAT
>NZ_JBFUBY010001136.1:0-452 GCF_056405515.1 Polaromonas sp. P1_G2 | reverse complement strand
GCTCCTGCTGCTGTGCGAGCCTGCCAGTCGTGTCAGGCTTGGCGACGTGACGCCGGATCGGCAAACGGCCCGGCGCCCGAAGGCGCCGAGGCCGAAACCGCGCTCAAAGCCAGGTCTTCCAAGGACGGACGAAGCGTTCGACAGGGTCTTCCGTCCTTTCCGGTAGCCCGAGATCACGCAGCATCCGATCGGAAAGATGGGAGATCCGGTTCGTTGTCTGGCTCTGTTTCCGGATGGCCCGGAAGAGCGCCATGGCGATATTCCAGGCACCGAAGGTCTGGTGTAGTTCCTCAATCGACGCACTCAGTCGATCGACAACCAAGGATTGTCTTTTGTGCATGACTTCTGTCCTGGCGAAGCGACGCAGCCAGGTCCTCTTGGTGGGAAGGACGCGCCGATGCGGAGACGCGAAAAATCGCTCCGCCAGCCGGTCACGTCACGCTAAGTTAGGA
>NZ_JBFUBY010001135.1:0-453 GCF_056405515.1 Polaromonas sp. P1_G2 | reverse complement strand
GCGCGGCTATGTGCACGTGGTCGGCTCGCCGCGCGGCATCGGCGCATCCGACGCTGGCGGATCGAGCGAATGGGACGCCTATGACGTGATCGAATGGATCGCCGCGCAGCCCTGGTGCGACGGGCAGGTCGGCATGGTGGGGATCGGTGCCTTTGCGGCCGAGCAATATGCCGCCGCCAAGAAGCAACCGCCGCATCTCAAGACCATCTTCGCCTATGACGGGCGCGGCGCCTACGGTCCCTATGGCGGCTTCCGGCAGCAATATCCCGGCGGCGTCATGCATCTGTTCCGCTATCATTGCGACCACTTTTCCGCCGTCCATACGACAAGGGGGGCGCCCGGTGCGCTCACGCCAGACATGGAGGCGATGTGGCGTGAAGCCATGGAAAACCCGGATTACCGCATGTATCCGCATGTCTTCAACGTCGTCGCCCAGAAGGGCCAGCACATGCC
>NZ_JBFUBY010001134.1:0-453 GCF_056405515.1 Polaromonas sp. P1_G2 | reverse complement strand
GTATTGGGCGACGTGACCGGATGAACCCAAGCCGGCCGCGTGGTCCGCGCCTGCGGGTTATCGGCGATCGAGGTCGAAACCGCGTCGCTTGCCACGGTCCAGCCGTGGTAGGCCTCGAGCAGGCTGACGATATTGCGGGCGCCCGAATGCGCCCAGGCGAGGCGAAGCGCCAAATCATTGGCTTCGGAGCCGGAATTGACCAGGAAGACGGTGTTCAGCCCTTGCGGCGCCAAGTCCGCAAGGCGCTTGGAGAATTCGGCGATGCCGGCATAGTGGAAGCGCGAATTGGTGTTGAGCAGACTCCATTGCCAGCCGACTGCCGCCGCGAGCTTTTCGTGACCATGGCCGAGGATCGCGACATTATTGACCATGTCGAGATAGGTACGGGCGTTGATGGCATACATTTGCTGGCGCCAGCCGCGCTCGATCTGCGGTGGATTCTTGTAATAGTTC
>NZ_JBFUBY010001133.1:0-453 GCF_056405515.1 Polaromonas sp. P1_G2 | reverse complement strand
CCGTCGTGCCGCGGGAGATGTTGATCAGGCAGCCATCCTGCCCGAGTGCTGCGAGCACATTGCCGTCGACGAGGCCCAGCGTGGCCGGGCCGCCGGCAAGCGTGACGATCAGGAAGTCGGCCCAGCGCGCCAGTTCGATGAGATCAGGCTCAAAAGTCCAGGTGACGTCGGCCTTCTCCGTTCTGGCGAAGTAACGGATATCGCAATCGAAACCGGCCACGCGCCGGGCAACGGCCTGGCCGATCCGGCCCATGCCGGCAATGCCGATCTTCTTGCCGAAGAAGCGTGTGACCAGTCCCATATTCGCCTGCGGCCAGTTGCCGGAACGGACATAGGCATCCGCCTGCGGGATCTGCCGTGCGAGCGCCAGCGCAAGACCGATGCCGATATCGGCGACATCGCCGGTCAGCACATCAGGCGTATTGGTGATCCGGATATTCTGCGCCCTGGCAT
>NZ_JBFUBY010001132.1:0-453 GCF_056405515.1 Polaromonas sp. P1_G2 | reverse complement strand
CAATAGGCCTCTGCGACCGGGTTCAACCATACCCATTTGTGGAAATGGCCGGTAATCCGATTGAGCCAGACCGCACCCGGCTCCTTGTTCCAATGCTCGACCGATCCGCCAGCCATGCTGATCTCATAGGGGCTCATAGATGCATCGCCGGCAAAGATCACCTTATAATCGGGACCATAGGTGCGGATGACCTCTTCCGTCGGGAGCATCGACGACTTGCGCCTGAGATTGTCTTTCCAGACGCCCTCGTACAGGCAATTGTGGAAGTAGAAATATTCGAGCTGGCGGAATTCGGATTTCGCAGCTGAAAACAGCTCCTCGGCGATCTTCAGGTGATCGTCCATCGAGCCGCCGATGTCAAAGAACATCAAAAGCTTCACCCGATTGCGGCGCTCGGGCCGCGTCTGCACATCCAGCCAACCATGCTCGGCCGTTGCGCGGATGGTGTTATCG
>NZ_JBFUBY010001131.1:0-454 GCF_056405515.1 Polaromonas sp. P1_G2 | reverse complement strand
GCCATATCCGTGACCTGCCCGAAGGGGCCAGCGGCAGCCTT
Organism: Polaromonas sp. P1_G2; assembly: GCF_056405515.1. Lineage (NCBI taxonomy): Bacteria > Pseudomonadati > Pseudomonadota > Betaproteobacteria > Burkholderiales > Comamonadaceae > Polaromonas > Polaromonas sp. P1_G2. The sequence continues at coordinate 413 of NZ_JBFUBY010001131.1, read as the reverse complement.
GCCATGCCGAGAGGGGCAGTGGAGCTCAACCCCGACTTCGTCACCTTCAAGATACCCGGCTTCGGCAGGGGCTGGGGCGGACCCTGGCCACCGGACCGGCGGCACCGTTACGTCTTCACCCTCTACGCCCTCAAGACACAGAGACTGTCGATCTCTCCGGACACGGATCTCGCCGCCTTCGCCGCCGCAGTCTTGCCGGTCGCCATAGACCAGGCCTCGTTCACCGCTGTCTACGGGCCGGCCCGCAAACCATTGCCAATATTGGAAACATCTGCCGAACTGACAGGAGGACTGCATGAGTAGATACGGCAGCAGAAAGAGCTTCGATCTCGAATGGATCGAACGCTGGGCGCGCTGCGTCAATGAAGACAGGATTCTGCCGGTGATCGGCAAGTTCTTCACCAATCGCTTCG
>NZ_JBFUBY010001130.1:0-454 GCF_056405515.1 Polaromonas sp. P1_G2 | reverse complement strand
GGTGAAGGCGAAGCCCGAGATGGGGCTGTGGATGGAACATGTGCCGGTGCCGGAGCCGGGGCCGAACGATGTGCTGATCAAGGTGAAGAAATCGGCGATCTGCGGCACCGATGTGCATATCTGGAACTGGGACCAGTGGGCGCAGAAGACCATTCCCGTGCCGATGGTCACCGGCCATGAATTCGTCGGCGAGATCGCCGAGATCGGTTCCGCCGTCACCAAATACCATGTCGGCGAGCGTGTGTCGGGCGAGGGGCATATCGTCTGCGGCAAATGCCGCAATTGCCGCGCCGGCCGCGGCCATCTCTGCCACAACACGCTCGGCGTCGGCGTCAACCGGCCGGGCTCTTTCGGCGAATTCGTCTGCATTCCCGAGCATAATGTCGTCTCCATTCCCGACGACGTGCCGGACGAAGTCGCTGCGATCTTCGATCCGTTCGGCAACGCAGTTCAC
>NZ_JBFUBY010001129.1:0-454 GCF_056405515.1 Polaromonas sp. P1_G2 | reverse complement strand
CGATTGATGCTGCCAAGTGGATTGCGCCGAGGAAGGCCGCAGAGGTTTTGTCGTAGCGCGTGGCTATAGATCTGTAATGTTTTAGTTTTTCGAAGAAATTCTCGATGAGATGGCGGGCCTTGTAGAGCGCCTTGTCATAGTCGCGTGGCTGTTTCCGGTTCGATTTCGGCGGGATGACGGGTTCTATTTCGGCGGCTTGGAGCCGCTGGATGACCCGTTCGTCCGCATCATAGCCCTTGTCGGCGATCAGAATCTCCGCCTCGATCCCGCCGAGCAGAACGTCGGCGCCATCCAGGTCGCAGGCTTGCCCTGGCGTCAGATGAAACCCGAGCGGATTTCCCAATGCATCGCAGAGCGCGTGAACCTTTGTGCTCAAGCCGCCGCGTGAGCGGCCGATACATTCATTTTTTTCGACGAGCCTTTTGCGCCCGCCGAATGCTGATGCGCCCGCACG
>NZ_JBFUBY010001128.1:0-454 GCF_056405515.1 Polaromonas sp. P1_G2 | reverse complement strand
CATGCTGCGCGATAGCATCTTCGCTCAAAGCGGGATTTGCGAGATTGCGCAGGATGAATGCTTTGGCCGCGGCGATACGCGCGCCTGCAAGCGCGCCGGATCGAGCCGCGTCCCGGCCGCGCATATTCGCGCCGATGGCTAAAGCGGCCAGTTCAACCAGATGACGGGACACAACGTTCATTCCTGCGGCATCCAGCGCGTCGGCCTCTCTCATCGCCGACTGAACGTAACTTGTAAACAAGCCCAGATAGCCATTCGTCTTGCCGATGAAGCCGCCCACCAGCAGATCTGAACTGCTGACATAGTCCTTCAACAGGTCCCGGGAAATGGCGATCCTCGTCATCTTCGACCGCGCATCTTCCTGATAGGCGCCATAAAGTATACTGGATGCCTCAGCAGACACGCTGACGACGGCCTCGCCGAAGCGGGACACGTTTTCATTCTTGAATTGGCT
>NZ_JBFUBY010001127.1:0-454 GCF_056405515.1 Polaromonas sp. P1_G2 | reverse complement strand
CCGGCTGATGCTGCGCGCCGGCATGATCCGCCAGGAAAGCCAGGGCATCTATGCCTGGCTGCCGTTGGGCAAGCGGGTGCTGGACAAGGTCAACGCGATCATCCGCGAAGAGCAGAACCGCGCCGGCGCCATCGAGCTGCTGATGCCGACACTGCAGTCGGCCGATCTCTGGCGCGAAAGCGGCCGCTACGATGACTATGGCAAGGAAATGCTGCGCATCAAGGACCGTCAGGAGCGAGAAATGCTCTATGGTCCCACCAATGAGGAAATGATCACGGAGATTTTCCGCGCCTATGTCAAGTCCTACAAGGACCTGCCGCTCAATCTCTATCATATCCAGCTGAAGTTCCGGGACGAGGTGCGGCCGCGCTTCGGCACCATGCGCTCGCGCGAATTCCTGATGAAGGATGCCTATTCCTTCGACCTGAACCGCGAAGGCGCCGAACATTCCTAC
>NZ_JBFUBY010001126.1:0-454 GCF_056405515.1 Polaromonas sp. P1_G2 | reverse complement strand
CCTTCCAGGAAGGCGCGCATGTCGAAGCGTCTGCGGCCAACACGATCGACGTACCGTTGCGCGATCTCTTCGACACGCCCGATCTCTCCACCACCGACGACGAAATCGCCAATGGCGAATATGAGCCGCCGGCGGGAGCGCCCAGGCCGCTCGCGCCGTTCACGGCGCAGCGCATCGACTATTCGCTGGCGCGGCTGAGCCACTACACCGCCACCAATGCCGAGCATTTCCAGAATTTCGTGCTGTTCACGAACTACCAGTTCTATATCGATGAATTCTGCGCCTGGGCGCGTCAGCAGATGATCGAGGGCGGCAATGGCTACACCGCGTTCGTCGAACCGGGTAACCTCGTCACCAAGGCAGGCGATGCGGAGCCGACCGAGGGCCTTCCGGCCACCCGCCTGCCGCAGATGCCAGCCTATCATCTGAAGAAGAAGGGCCACGGCGGTATCAC
>NZ_JBFUBY010001125.1:0-455 GCF_056405515.1 Polaromonas sp. P1_G2 | reverse complement strand
CTCTATGTCGGCATCTCCTCTTATAATTCGCAGCGCACCCGCGAGGCAGCCAAGATCCTCAAGGAAATGGGCACGCCGCTGCTGATCCATCAGCCGAGCTATTCGATGCTCAACCGCTGGGTCGAGGATGACAAGCTGCTCGACACGCTCGATGATGTCGGCGCCGGCTCGATAGTGTTCTCGCCTTTGGCGCAGGGCATGCTGACGACGAAATATCTCAGCGGCATTCCGGAAGACAGCCGTGCTGCGCTGAACCACTTCCTCAAGCGCGAATTCATCCGCCCTGAGATCATCGACAATATCAAGAAGCTCAACGACATTGCCGGCCGGCGTAGCCAGACCTTGGCGCAGATGGCAATCGCCTGGGTGCTGCGCGGCGGCCGCGTCACCTCGGCGCTGATCGGCGCCAGCCGCGCGTCGCAGATCGTCGATTGCGTCGCAGCGCTTGACAATAC
>NZ_JBFUBY010001124.1:0-455 GCF_056405515.1 Polaromonas sp. P1_G2 | reverse complement strand
GCTTCAACCTATCGCCAGTCCTCTGGCGGAAGCTGCCAGGCGCCCGTTCGGCCGGCCGCGTGCAGTCGGTTGCGCTGAGATTGGTCTGCGACCGCGAGACTGAGATCGAGCGCTTCGTTGCGGAAGAATACTGGAACATCGTGGCTTTGCTGCGCACGCCGCGCAACGACACGTTCGAGGCACGCCTGGTCAGCGCCGACGGCAAGCGCATGCAGGCACGCTCGGTCGGCAATGGCGTGCTGGCCAAGGACCTCAAAACCATGCTGGACAGCGCGGCCTACCGCGTCGACAGCGTCGAAGCCAAGCCGGTCAAGCGCAATCCCGCACCGCCTTTCACCACCTCGACTTTGCAGCAGGCCGCATCGTCGCGCCTCGGCTTTTCAGCCTCACGCACCATGCAGGTGGCGCAGAAGCTCTATGAAGGCCTTGACCTCGGCGGCGAATTCGCCGGCCTG
>NZ_JBFUBY010001123.1:0-455 GCF_056405515.1 Polaromonas sp. P1_G2 | reverse complement strand
AGCAGGTGGTTCTCGGCCTTGGCCCCGTAAACGTGGATACAGGCGCCGGATTTGTCACGCCAGAGAACTATGAGGCAGTCGCCAAGCTCGCCGAACAAGGGCTGCGCTAGTCACCTGTGGAATCCGGCCACCGGCCGGATTCCCATTTCTGGAAGGCGGACAATGAGCGATCGCATAATAGAACTAAGGGACGTCAAGAAATCATACGGCCAAGTCTATGCCCTCGGCGGCGTCGATCTGCATGTCGGCAAGGCCGAGGTGGTCGGCCTGGTCGGAGACAATGGCGCCGGTAAGTCGACCTTGATCAAGATTCTTGCCGGTGCAGTCCGGCCGTCAAGCGGAGAGATTCTCGTGCACGGCGAGCCGGTGACGGCCGGGTGGAACGCAGCAAAGTCGAGGCAGGCCGGTATCGAGACCGTGTTCCAGGATCGGGCACTGGCGGTCCAGCAGACTAT
>NZ_JBFUBY010001122.1:0-456 GCF_056405515.1 Polaromonas sp. P1_G2 | reverse complement strand
TCCCCGGTCCAGCATCATTTCCGTCAGCTAGGCGCCGAGATAGCCGCCAAGATGATTGCGCCTTTCCGTCCAATCCAGGCAAAGCCTCACCCGCGCTCTCTGTTTTGACGGCGGCGGCAGCGGATGTTGCGCATGCCGCTCGAACCAGGCTTGGCCTGCCTCGCTGAAATCGAGACCATCGGGCTTGAGCACCAGCAGGTTTCGCTCCGAAAGACGATCGAGCAGCCTCACCCCGAGCCTCCCTGCAAGATGATCATAGCAAAGTCGCGCATGGCACAGAGCAGCATCGTGCCGGACCCGGTGAACAGGAGGGCTCGCCCAATTGGACAAGCTTTCGATGATCTCGGCGATTTCTCCAGACGCCAGGCGATAGAAGCGGTGTCGCCCTTGCCTCTCAACGGCCAGCAGTCCGCCATCGACCAGTTGGGCAAGGTGCGGGCTTGCCGCCTGTGGCGA
>NZ_JBFUBY010001121.1:0-456 GCF_056405515.1 Polaromonas sp. P1_G2 | reverse complement strand
GATGTTGCCCGAGCGTTCCCTCAGCCATGTAACCATCAGACTTCCATCGTCGAGACTGCTGACCGTAGCGTTGTTGCTATCGCCGTAGCCCACATCCATGGTTCTACCCAAAGTGTTGCCAACTGCGTCATAGACTTGAAGCTCGATATGATACTGGTCATGTCTTTCCGCGGTATACGCCGCCACCACTTCGCCGTTGGCGAGAAAGGTGACTTGCGAATTCCTGCGGATGTCGAAAGAAGATTCGTCGCCGACCTTATCGCCAGTTGCGTCAAATGTTTGCTGATGAATGCTATACGGCTGCAGCCCGTCGCTCCCTTTCTCCCACGCAACGCTCCAGCCGCCATTTTTCAAGGCAGTTGTCTGGCAAAACCGGGGAACATATGCCTGAAATGAGATGACAACTTCTGGGATACTGTAAGCGACACCATCTGCATCATACGCGCGCTGATAAAT
>NZ_JBFUBY010001120.1:0-456 GCF_056405515.1 Polaromonas sp. P1_G2 | reverse complement strand
ATCATGAAGCGCTGCCCCGAGGTCGATCAGCTCAATGGGTTCTTTGGAGGTACACACGTTCAGGTGTACCCAGATGCGCCGGAAGAGTACAACACCCACCGTTTTGAGCGCGTTGCAGGCAATGAGCGAATAGTCTGTGAAGTACTTCCGGCGGAATACGAACTTCACTTCATGTGGTGGGTGTCTGGCCGCCTCGCCCTTGACCTTAAACTTCAAGGCATGCAGTCCTTGGACATTTCGCGTTCCGCTGGAGATAAGACACTTATTGGGAACGTTGATACTGATGGTCTGCGTCAACTATTCAAACCTTGTCATCGCTGTTCATGGTCCGCGATGCGGTCCGTGCGAATGTCGGTGCGGCGCGCCTCCCCTTGTCGCTGGTCATCCCCGACCTGGCCGCCGGAACGCTGGTGCAATGGGGCGACGTCACCGGGCCCGAGGTGGCGCTATGGGCGC
>NZ_JBFUBY010001119.1:0-456 GCF_056405515.1 Polaromonas sp. P1_G2 | reverse complement strand
GATTTCGAGCAATTCAATCGATGAAGTCCGTGCCTATTTTTCCCATCTCGGCCGGATGCGGATGCTGGCCGGCGATCCGGCGCTCGATTTCGCCAATACTTTTCATTGGCGCGAGGGACGGCAGGCGGATTTCATTGGAGACTACCGATCACTGGTCGAGTGGTCCTTGCCAGCGGGTTTGCTGACACAGGCCGAGGTCGCGGCACTGCTTGCGGCTGCGGGGCCGGTGCCTGAAGCGGCAGAGGCCGTTCATGCCGAAGCGATTGCATTGAGGACGAGCTGGCGAGATTGCCTGTCCAGTCGCATGGTTCATCAGGAGACCAGGGGGAGAGAAGACGATTTGGAGCGCCGGCTTGCCAAGGCGCTTGCTGATCCGGTCCTATTGATCAATGGGCTGGAAACAATGCACGTCGCTCTGGCACGTTTGGTGTCGTTGCCTTTGGCCCGGATCTGGTG
>NZ_JBFUBY010001118.1:0-457 GCF_056405515.1 Polaromonas sp. P1_G2 | reverse complement strand
GTCTCGGCGGCAATCCGGGCGAGGCAATCCTTGATACCGCCTTCGAAGTCGATCAGGGTGCCGACGACATCGAAGGTGAAATATTTGAACGCCGGAAAATCCTTGGCCAAGTCCATGCTCTCCTTCATGCCCTGCTGCATCGCAGGCGGTTCACGGCAGAAAATTCTGGCTCCCGCCGCGCGTGCTTGTCTTCGAAAGCCTTGAAAACCATCGCCGTGGCCGTTTTCTGCGAGCAGTTTGGCAGTTCTGCAGCGCCGGATTCGCCGAATTGGCATGAGACCGCGGCACAAAATTGCGAAATTGCCGGCCCGGGCGATATTTCGAAAGCGCCGTGCCGTGCGAGGAAACGTCCCGTCACGCCAGCGCCCGGCGCACATCCGGATCATCGAGGGTTTGATCGAGGGTTTTGCGCGTGCGCTCGACAATGGCGTCAATTTCGTCGGATGTGCAGCAGAGC
>NZ_JBFUBY010001117.1:0-457 GCF_056405515.1 Polaromonas sp. P1_G2 | reverse complement strand
GCATTCTTCATGGCGGCCGCCACCTTCAGGAGGTTTACCTTCGACTCCGGCCGAAGATTGGCAGAGTCGATATCGAAATTGACGACCAGATCAAAACCGGCCACCTTCGGCGTCTTGGCGCCGCAGTCCTCCTCCGAGCCTATGCAGACCGAGCGCGTCGCGCCGGATTTCCTGGCGTCGGCCAGCACCTTCTTCTGGGCTAGCATGAAATTGACGACATCATCGGATGTGTAGGTCTTCACATCGCCTGCGAATGCAGTGCCGACACTTGCTGCGCAGACCAATGCAAAAGCCAAGCTGAATGTGGTTCGCATCGCCTTAACCTCTTCCTTAGGTTACGCCTTGCCGAGATTATAACCCGGTTCAGCATCAGTTCAAGAACTTCATGGGAGCGCAGTCTACTCAATCTGTACCGGTGCGTGCCGGGAACAAAGACAGCAATGAGGTTAGACTGGTC
>NZ_JBFUBY010001116.1:0-457 GCF_056405515.1 Polaromonas sp. P1_G2 | reverse complement strand
GATTTTCATGTTCTGCGCCGCTTCCTTGGCGCGGGTTGAATCGCGCCAGAGGATCGAGGCCGCACCTTCCGGCGAGATGACCGAATAGATCGAATGTTCGAGCATGTAGACACGGTTGCCGGTGGCGATCGCAATCGCGCCGCCCGAGCCGCCTTCGCCGATAATCACGGAAACCACCGGCACCTTGACGTTCAGGCACATTTCCGTCGACCGGGCAATGGCTTCCGCCTGGCCGCGCTCTTCGGCGCCGACACCGGGATAGGCGCCGGCCGTATCCACCAGCGTCACGATCGGCATGGAAAAGCGGTCGGCGAGTTCCATGATGCGGATCGCCTTGCGATAGCCTTCCGGCCGTGCCGAGCCGAAATTGTGACGGATGCGGGTCTTGGTGTCGTTGCCCTTTTCCTGGCCGATCAGCGCTACCGCCTGGCCGCGGAAACGGGCAAAGCCCGCCTGC
>NZ_JBFUBY010001115.1:0-457 GCF_056405515.1 Polaromonas sp. P1_G2 | reverse complement strand
GTGTTGGCCGAGGGCGCGATGGCGCCATCAAGCAGCGTCCTCTCCGCTTCCGTGCTCACGCGCTGCCGGTCTCCTTGACCCGGGACGATTGGATCGGCAGCAGCGGCTCGACGATCGAGAATACTTTTTCCGCGATTACCTCCGGCGCGTTCGATGCGTCGACGACGCGGCAGCGTAGCGGCTCCTGGTCGGCGATATCGAGGAATGCCTCGCGGCGCTTCTCATGGGTATCGAGTTCTTCTTTCTCGAACCGGTCGGGAGCGGCCGCCTGCGGCTGGGCCTCTGCGCGGCTGCGGGCGCGTTTCAGGCCTTCGGACGCCGGCAGGTCGAGAATGATCGTACAGTCGGGCATGACGCCGTTGRCAGCCACCCGCTCCAGGTTCTGGATGAAGGCCGGCTCGAGATTGCCGGTAATGCCCTGGTAGACGCGCGTCGAATCGAGGAAACGGTCGCAAAG
>NZ_JBFUBY010001114.1:0-457 GCF_056405515.1 Polaromonas sp. P1_G2 | reverse complement strand
AGCATGAAGCGACGACGTCCAAGGTTTCCGAAGACCATCTCTTCTACTGCATGCAGCGCGGCATTCCCGAGGAGGCAGCGCTGGCGCTGATCGTCAACGGCTTCGTCCGCGATGTCATCCAGCAGCTCCCGATGGAATTTGCGGTGGAAGCGCAGAAGCTTATCGGCATTTCGCTGGAAGGCAGCGTCGGCTAGTTGCGATGACCGATCCGTTGCCGCCGCACATGTGGTTTCTCGTGTGGCGAGGACGGTTCTGGGCGATTCGCAGGCAGGGCGACATCATGATTGCCAAGCTCGCGGTGAGCACTCTGGCGGTTGCGATTGTCGGATTGCTGCTCGCCGGTTTCGTTCACTGGACGGTTGGGGTGGCAGCCAGCGTCACCGGGATTGGCGCAACGCAATGGCGCTTAAACTGCGTCGGCAAGCAGCATACGGACTACACGACGACGTTGGAAGAG
>NZ_JBFUBY010001113.1:0-457 GCF_056405515.1 Polaromonas sp. P1_G2 | reverse complement strand
ATCTCGGTGGGGCCGTGCCGCCCGTGCTCGCGACATTGGCGTCAGCGGCCGAGGCCCGCAGGGTGACCGTCGGCAATCTGATCATCCGGGCTGCCGGCTGTGCCGTGGTCTTGCCGCTTGCCGGCCTGCTTGCCGGCAGACTGCCGTTGCTGCCGCTTTCGCCTTCGACCTGGGCGGTTGATATCCATCTGGCGTTCAACATCGCGGTGGCGCTCGTTGCCTGGCCGCTGACGCCGCTGGTCGCCCGACTGACAGCGCGGCTTATCAAGGCGGAGCCGCAGGCCGATGACGGGCCGAAATATCTCGACCAGCAGCAGCTTGCGACGCCGGTCGTGGCGCTGACCAATGCCACGCGCGAGGTGCTGCGCGTTGGAGATACCGTCGAAAAGATGCTTCTTTCCTCGAAAGAGGCATTCGCCCTGAACAACCGGTTTCGTCTGGGTGACATTGGCGTCAG
>NZ_JBFUBY010001112.1:0-458 GCF_056405515.1 Polaromonas sp. P1_G2 | reverse complement strand
CTTTATTACTTTGCTACCGATCCAACCGCCCTGCATAAAAAGACGATCGCAGAAACGCTGCTCGACCAGGATGATTGCGTCCTTTCGGTACAGGTGCTGCAGGAATTTTATGTGCAAGTGACGCGCCCAACGCGCCCGGATCGAATATCTTCCGACGAAGCCGAACGCTTTATTATCTCTATGCTCCGATTTCCAATCCAGTCACAGACGCCTGAACTGTTGCAACTGGCTTTTGATATCCGCCGGCAGCTGAAATTTTCCTATTGGGACTCAGCCATCGTCGCAGCCGCGATGATGACCAATTGCGACATCCTCTATACCGAAGACCTCCAACATGGACAAATCATAAACGGAATCAAAGTCGTCAATCCGTTTGCCGGATAGCGGCGCGCCCGTCGTAAATTGCTCTTGCCCGCGTCGTTTTCGAAAACGCTTTGCAAAGCCTCCCCGCCCACTAT
>NZ_JBFUBY010001111.1:0-458 GCF_056405515.1 Polaromonas sp. P1_G2 | reverse complement strand
GGCGACCGACGCGTCACCGTCGCAAAGCTGACCGCCAAGGGCGAGAAATTCTTCGCCGAAATGGCCGCCGCCCATGAAGGATGGCTGCGCGACATGATGGCCGATGTCGATCCCGCGGCGATCAAGGTGCTGCTCGACGACATGCATCTGGTGAAGGCTTCGGTGAACAATCACCTCTCCGGCTCGGACGACGACTGAACGGCTGCAGAAACGCCGAGGCAGCCCTGCGCAAAAGGCAAGGCGCTGGTCGAACGAAATCCGCCATCCATCGTCTACTTTGAAAAAATCGGATAGATCGGTCAATCCCTGCAAATTCAATCGTTTCGCAGCGCCTTTGTGACGCTTTTGTCAAATCATGCGACAATGCACCGAAAATAGATTCCGACACTTGCTTATCCGGTATAGCTGCGCTAACCACGATTGCGTTGCAACAAATTCGGCTCTGCCGGGCCGCACGA
>NZ_JBFUBY010001110.1:0-459 GCF_056405515.1 Polaromonas sp. P1_G2 | reverse complement strand
GGCCCGCCGCACGAGATCCATGTCATGCTCGATCAGGAGTACGGCACTGCCGAATTTCTCCGGGATCGCCGCGATCCGTTCGCCTAGCTTCAACGCCTCGGCATATGACTGGCCGGCGGCGGGCTCGTCGAGCAGGATAATCGCCGGCCGGGCCGCCGCGACGCCCGCGACATCGAGCAGGCGGCGCGTGCCGGCATCGACTTGCGAAATCGGCGTTGCCGCAGGCGGGCAATCGAACCAGTCGAGAACGGCTGCAATTTCCGTGTCGGAGATGGAGCCGGCGGCGAGGCGGACATAATCGCCGACGCGGAGTTCGGGTGCGATGCGTGTCGTCTGCCAGGTCCGCCGAATGCCCATGCGCGCCCGATCGGTGGCGGATACGCCTTCGACCGGTTGGCCGTTCAGCCGCACCGAACCCTCATAGCGCGCAAGGAAACCCGCGATCGCATCGACCATGGT
>NZ_JBFUBY010001109.1:0-459 GCF_056405515.1 Polaromonas sp. P1_G2 | reverse complement strand
AGGAAGTCGAGACCCAGGCCAAGGCGCTGGAAACGAAGATCATGCCCGATCCGGACAAGAAATTCGTCGCCACCTATATCGGCGAGGGCGCGCCGCGCTTCTTCCTGCCGCTCGACCAGCAATTGCGCAATCCGAACTTCGCCCAGCTTCTGGTCATGGCCAATGACGAGCCGGCCCGCGAACGGCTGATCGTCAAGCTGCGTGCCATCCTCGCCCAGGACTTCCCGTCGATCCGCGGCAAGGTTGACCGTCTCTTCCTCGGCCCGCCGACCGGCTGGCCGGTGCAGATGCGCGTCATGGGTCCGGATCGTGCCGAAGTGCGTAAGATTGCCGACCAGGTTGAGGCGAAGTTCGCCGCAAACCCGCTGCTCGGCGCCATCCATGACGACTGGCTGGAGCCGGTGCCTGCGATGAAGCTGGTGGTCGACCAGGATCGGGCGAGGGCGCTCGGCGTCACCT
>NZ_JBFUBY010001108.1:0-459 GCF_056405515.1 Polaromonas sp. P1_G2 | reverse complement strand
GCCCGGAGCGGGCCAAAACGCCAAATTTCCGGAAAGCTTTTATCAGCGACCGCTGAATGGCGCAGCCTTTGCCACCGAACCATCGCCCAATGCGGCAGTCTCACAGGCCGATCGCACCAATACCGTTATCGACGCCGTCAGGAAGGTCGCGCTGGCGGCCAATGGCAAAGTGGTGCTGGTCGGCCATTCCATGGGTGGCGTGACCGTCTCCCCCGTCGCCGAGGCCGTGCCGGATCTGATCGAAGCCGTGGTCTATCTCACCGCCTTCATGCTGCCCACGGGCATGCCAGCGATTGCCATGATCCAGCACGAGACCATGGCCAAGGCCGTGGTCCCTGCCCTGTTCATGGCCGACCCGATGGCAGTCGGAGCGATCCGCATCGATACCGGCTCAACAGATGAGAACTACCGTGCCACGCTGAAATCCGCCTTCTATGGCGATGTCGACGATGGCGAAAT
>NZ_JBFUBY010001107.1:0-460 GCF_056405515.1 Polaromonas sp. P1_G2 | reverse complement strand
ATCAAAACCCTTGTGAGCGTCGTTGTTCAGGAAGATCGTGTAGTCCTTGCCATGCGTCTCGATATAGAGGCTGCCGATCGTGGCAAGCGCCTGCTTCTCGCTGGTGACGATCTTGAAGTGGTCATCCGCGCCGGTCTTGGTATTGGCGTCGATCGCTATGAGATCGATGATATCGTGCTGGGCATGCGAGAAATCCTCGATCACGTCAGCGGTCTTCGCGGAAGATCCCGTATCGCCCTTGCCGAACACGAAGGTATCGGCGCCGCTGCCGCCCCAGAGCTGGTCGATACCGGCACCGCCGGTGATCACATTGGCCAGGCCATTGCCGGTCAGCTTGTCCGCCTTGCCGGAGCCTGTCAGGTTCTCGATCGCGACATAAATATCGCCCTTGGCATCGCCGGTATTGTCGGAAGGCTTGAGCAGGCTGGCCGTCACGCCCTTCGTCGAGCCGGCATAGGAG
>NZ_JBFUBY010001106.1:0-460 GCF_056405515.1 Polaromonas sp. P1_G2 | reverse complement strand
CGCCTAACCCGTCAAATTCACTGCGACGTAACGCTAGACCAGTTCGGGCAACATTGCCTGGCTGTAAATCGCCCAGATTTGCTGTAATTTGAAGCCCTAAGTTGCTTCGACAAAGTTTCAAAACTCGACATCGACCACAGCGTCCTTCTTCAAAGACAAAGTCAATCAGAGCCGATGCACTCAACGGCTCACTCGCTAAGGTTACAGTATTGACCAACCCATCATCACCACAGATCGCCCGATCATTCCGCGACCTCTCGGACGAGGAGGTCGCGGATAACGAAAAAGCATCGATCCTTTCCAGGATGGGGTGGACCGGCAGCTTTGGCTGGGAGGAACTATTGCGTTCCCAGCGCATCCTGATGGTTTCAGAGGCCGGCGCAGGAAAAACACACGAATGCAGAGCCCAACAACAAAGACTTTGGAGTGAGGGACAGCCAGCCTTTTTTCTGGATCTAGC
>NZ_JBFUBY010001105.1:0-460 GCF_056405515.1 Polaromonas sp. P1_G2 | reverse complement strand
GCGTCCCCGCCTACGATCCGGTCGTCGCCAATGCCGCCCTGAACGAGGCCCGACACGGCGCCGCCGCTTCCATCATAGCTGTCGGCACCGTCACCGAAGAGGATGCCGCCGGACATCGTACCGGTGTTGCGAACCGATATGTTGCCGGTGTCGGTGGCACAATCGATCGCCAGCGCCGCGCCCGATATCAGGCCGCTATTGGTCACCGCGACATTGTCGCTTCCGGTCAGAAAAATGCCGTCGTAGTTTATGCTGTGGATCGTGCCGCTATTGTCGATCCTGTCATTGCCGCCGTCTCCGTGCAGGCCAAGACTGGCGACGTGTGCCTCGATCACACCGTGATTGACGACGGTGGAACCATGCCCCCAGAGGATGGCCGCTTCCGATTGGAGCGAGGAAAGATAGCCGTTCTCTCCGACGATCAATGTCTGATTGAAAGCACCCGCGCCGCCCATATAGG
>NZ_JBFUBY010001104.1:0-460 GCF_056405515.1 Polaromonas sp. P1_G2 | reverse complement strand
TCATAGCGCTCCGCGTCGAAGAACAGCGACTGGAACATGGCCTCGGCCGATTCCATCGTCGGCGGCTCGCCCGGCCGCATGACGCGGTAGATGTCGAACAGAGCGTCCTGGCGGTTCTCGTTCTTGTCGACGTTGAGCGTGTTGCGGATATAGGCGCCGACATTGATATGGTCGATATCGAGCACCGGAATCTCGTCGAAACCAGCATCGAGAATGACGCGCAGCGTCTTCTCATCGATCTCGTCGCCGGCTTCAAGATAGATTTCACCCGTGTTCGGGTTGACGACGTCCTCGGCGAGATAGTTGCCATAAAGCTCGTCATCGGTCGCACGCAGCGCTTTGATGCCCTTGTCGGACAGTTGACGAAGCAGGCGCGGCGTCAGCTTCTTGCCCGCCTCGACCACGACTTCGCCGCTGTCGGCGTCGATAAGATCGGAAATGACCTTCGAGCCCCTCAGCG
>NZ_JBFUBY010001103.1:0-461 GCF_056405515.1 Polaromonas sp. P1_G2 | reverse complement strand
CCGATGCGCTTTATGACGATCATACCGCGCACTTTCCCGACGGCGCGGTCTCGATCAGAAACTTCTCCGAGGTCGCTCCTCTGCCTGGACAATCAAAATCCTGATCATGCAGTTCCCCACAAAAAATTAACAAAAGTAAACCACTCGTTAACCTTAATCGTTTTTTATGCCCTGAGACGAATCCGTTGCATTAGCAGACGCGCAGGCGCGCCAGTCTCATGCAAGGGCGGATGGCTAGACTGATGATCAAGTCTTGGGGAAGTGTGAATGGATGCGAAGCATGTCGCGGTGTTGTTGGGTGGGTTCTCTTCCGAGCGGCCGGTGAGCCTTTCGTCGGGAAATGCCTGCGCTGACGCGCTTGAGGCTGAAGGTGTCGCGGTGTTGTTGGGTGGGTTCTCTTCCGAGCGGCCGGTGAGCCTTTCGTCGGGAAATGCCTGCGCTGACGCGCTTGAGGCTGAAGG
>NZ_JBFUBY010001102.1:0-461 GCF_056405515.1 Polaromonas sp. P1_G2 | reverse complement strand
TTGGAACTCTCTGCGATGGGAACACCGAGCCCGGATCGGTGTTTTGTGCAGGAGTGTCCCTGCAAGGTGCTGTAGAATGCGCATCCCCGTTCCGTTGGCCATCGCGGTTGTCGCATTGGCAGCAATCGGCTCAATCATCTGGGTCGCGACGGCGCCGGCAAAACCGTTTGCGAAGGATGATCCGCTGCTGGCCGGCACCGGCGATCCGGCGCGCGGCCGCCTCGTCTTCGCTGCCGGCGATTGTGCATCCTGCCATGCTGCGCCCGGCCAGCAGGATCGCCTCAGGCTTGGTGGAGGCCTAGCGCTCGCCTCGCCCTATGGGACTTTCCGGGTGCCGAACATCTCGTCCGATATGGCGGACGGTATCGGCGCCTGGAACGTGACGGACCTGGCGAATGCGCTGGTCGCCGGCGTCTCGCCGAAGGACCAGCACTATTATCCAGCATTTCCCTATACCAGTT
>NZ_JBFUBY010001101.1:0-461 GCF_056405515.1 Polaromonas sp. P1_G2 | reverse complement strand
GAGTTGGTCGCATCGCCACGCAGCAGAACGACGCTGCCACCAGCGTCCTCGATCTCCTTGGCAACAGCATGCGCCGCTTCGACGCTGGAATTGTAGTGCAGGCCGACCTGTGCCCCCTGCGCGGCAAACGCTTTTGCAAGGGCCGCACCGATGCCGGTCGAGGCCCCGGTAATCAGCACCGCCTTGCCGGCAAGATCAGGAATCGTCAAAGCACTCGACATGTTAGCCTCCCGTCAATTGTATGACCATTGCGAAGAGGTAAAGGACAGGGCCGCATCTGTCCAGCGCTTCAGTTGTGGATTGCCGACACGGGCCGAAAACTTGCAGGTTTCTTGCGCGAATTGCCTGCTCTTAACCACTGCAAATCGCCTTGACAATATAGTGATATCACTATTATTTTCCTTTTAATTCTGAAGGACTCTGATGAAATCGCTTGTTTGGGTTGGATCAAGCCGGAAGGA
>NZ_JBFUBY010001100.1:0-461 GCF_056405515.1 Polaromonas sp. P1_G2 | reverse complement strand
GCATATAAGCGGTCATGCCCTTGAGCAGCGAACTCGCGGCTGTCTTGGCAGAAACCGTATCGGGGAGCCGCACCACCCTCTCCGCCGCAATGTTCCTCGTCGAGCAATAGGCGCCGACAGGCGGTCCCGCATAGGCGACGCGGTCGCCCGGCTTGAAGTCGGCGATATCAGGACCGACGGCTTCCACCACACCCGCGGCCTCGGCGCCGATCACGGCGGGATAGGATGGCAGCACGTAGACGCCCTTGCGGTGATAAACATCGAGGAAGTTCGTGCCGATGGCCTGATGACGGATCTTGATCTCGCCCTCACCGGGAGGGCTCGTCTGTTGATCCTCAATCCGAAACTGGCTGATGTCGCCGGGTGCGTTCAGCAATACGATTTGGTCGGTCATCCCTGATCTCCTTTTCGCACGCAGATTATTCCCTGGGCAGATGTGTGAAAATTCCCTATTGTCTCAC
>NZ_JBFUBY010001099.1:0-461 GCF_056405515.1 Polaromonas sp. P1_G2 | reverse complement strand
CCATAGGCCGGATAGGCATAGTCCGGGTTGATGACGATTTCGTTGTCGCGGATCGCCCGGCCAAGGCCGACCAATTCTGCGGTGGAATCGACGATGTTGCGGACCTGGGCGCGCGTCTGGTCAAGCGTGCCCGACGCATCGATGCCGATCACCCGCTCGGCCCGGTTCTGGGCGGCAAAGCCGACGATCATGCCGCCCTGTGTAGAACCGGTGACGACGCAGACAATGATATAGTCGAAGGTGAAGCCCAGTTCCTTCTCCTGCGCCGCCACCTCTTCGGCGAAGCCGATATAGCCGAGCGCACCAAATTTATGCACCGAGGCGCCGGCCGGGATCGGATAGGGTTTGCCGCCGGCATCCTTCACCGATTGGATGGCGTCTTCCCAGCTCTTGCGGATGCCGATGTCGAAGCCGTCATCGACCAGGCGGCTGTCAGCACCCATCAGCCGCGTCATCAGGAT
>NZ_JBFUBY010001098.1:0-461 GCF_056405515.1 Polaromonas sp. P1_G2 | reverse complement strand
GATGATGATCATGACGGTCATCTGGTCCTTCCTCGCCTTCGACTTCGTCTACATCCTGACGCAGGGCGGGCCGGCCTATTCGAGCGAAATGCTCTCCACGCTTGCCTATCGCCATGCCTTCTACGATCTCGACGTCGGTCAGGCTGCGGCGGCAGCGCTGGTGATCAGCATTTTCGGCCTTATCGGCACCTTCTTCTATGTCCGCATCTCGACCAAGGAGGGCGACCAATGAGACTGGTCGAAAGCCGTGCCACACTGGCGATTTCCTATTTCTTCCTTGGGCTGTTCGCCTTCATCGCGCTGTTTCCGATCGCGCTGTTGATCCTCAATTCGCTGAAGCCGGCGGCGCAGATCGTGCAGGCGCCGCTCGCCCTGCCGAATCCGATCCGGTGGGAGAATTTCTCGCATGCCTGGCACGATGCGAAATTCTCACGGACCTTCATCAATTCGGTGATCATCAC
>NZ_JBFUBY010001097.1:0-461 GCF_056405515.1 Polaromonas sp. P1_G2 | reverse complement strand
GGACCATATCTTTTCTCCAGAACTGGCACTTCTGTTCATGCCAGTTGCCTGCGATATCAGCACCAAGTCAAGGGAGACCAGACATGTACACGCCCCCCGCCTTCGTCGTCGACGACAAAGCCGAACTCTATGAGATGATCCGCCACTGTCCTCTCGCGAACCTCATCACCGCGACGCCTGCGGGGCCGATGTGCACCGCGTTGCCGACGTTTGTCGACGCGACCGAGGGGGAGATGGGCGTGCTCTATGCGCATCTGGCGCGGCCGAACCCGCAATGGCAGGCGGAGGTGGTCGGTCACGGCCTCGCCGTCTTCATGGGGCCGGACGCTTACGTCACCCCATCCTGGTACGCCGTGAAAGCCGAACATGGAAAGGTCGTTCCGACCTGGAATTACGCCGCCGTCCATGTATCCGGTCCGGTCGAGTTCTTCGACGATGCCGATCGGCTGCTCGATGTCGTG
>NZ_JBFUBY010001096.1:0-461 GCF_056405515.1 Polaromonas sp. P1_G2 | reverse complement strand
GCCTTGAGCATAGAGGCAGCGAGCGCAACATGCTCCGGCTCGCCGGAATGCGAGCTGGAGGCGAGCGCCAATTCCTTATTGCCGAATCCATAGGCATCCGCGGCGCCGCTCTCGACCAGCGGCAAGGCCTGCATGGCCTTGCAGGCCGAACGCGGAAACACCGGCCGATCGACATCGCCAACCGCAAACACCGTCTTGCCGGCACCATCGACAACCACCGCCATGCCGCGATGGGCGCTCTCGACGCGGTTGCCACGCAGGACTTCGACCAGCACCGGGTTTGACATGATGTTTTCCTTCGGGATCGGTTTTCTTGGGGTTTGGATTTGCAGAACGTGCTGCGAAAATCAACTTTTTTGCCGTCAAATGTTCAGGGATTTGAGCCCAATTTTCCTAGAATGAGGCGTATTTGTTCTGCGAGCATCGGCAAATCCCTGACAATCGTTTGCCAGACGATATCC
>NZ_JBFUBY010001095.1:0-462 GCF_056405515.1 Polaromonas sp. P1_G2 | reverse complement strand
CGACTGAGGGTCCACCAGACGAGCAGCAAGGCCACCGCGATCGCCACCGCGGCGCCGACTGCCAGCCGGAACCGCAGGGAGCGGATCATTCCGCATCGCCTGTGATGAGGTAGCCGAAGCCGCGCCGGTTCTGGATCGAATCGGGCGCCGTCTTCTTCCTGAGCCGCGTCACCATCGCCTCGATGGCGTTCTTGGCCGCGTCGTCGTCGCGCCCCTGCACATGCGTCGCCAGTTCCATCGCCGATACCGCCTGGCCCGGCCGACTGACGAGATAGGAGAGCAGCCGGTATTCCATCGGGCTGACTTCGATCGGCTGGTTGTCGAAACTGATGCGTTTGGCGATCTCATCGAGACCGAAACGGCCGGCGGTGACGAGAACCTGGGCGCGTAGCTGCGAGCGGCGCAAGAGCGCGCGCAGCCGTGCCAGCAGTTCCTCGGCGCGAAACGGTTTTGGCAGATAAT